>NZ_JBVJCD010000118.1:0-1281 GCF_055588985.1 Streptomyces sp. NPDC041970 | reverse complement strand
CCGCCCCGCCCCCCCCCCCCCCCCCCCCCCCCCCCCCCCCCCCCCCCCCCCCCCCCCCCCCCCCCCCCCCCCCCCCCCCCCCCCTCGCCCCCCCCCCCCCCCCCCAGGCCGCGCACCACCTGCCTACGGCCGCCCCGCCGACCGCGTCGCCCGCGCGGCCCCCTCGTCGACATCGGCCGCGCGGGCGACGGCGCTTCCAGCACGTACGCGACGTTCCGGCCGGCGGCCTTCGTCCCCGACGCGGCCGCGGACCGGTTCCGCGCCCCGGGGCCCGCCGAGGCGCACATCCGGAAGCCACGGGGCCACGGGCCCTGGGCGCCCAGGCGTCGACCACTTCGCGCCGCACGCCGCGCCACGACACCCGAGAAGCGGGCGCCGACGCCCACGGGGCCGAGGCCACCCCGCCCCGACCGGTTGACGCAGAGCGGCCGCCCGCCCCGCGGGTCCGAGGTAGGCGGCGACCGGCCCGCGCGCCCCCACCACTCGTCAGGGTGAGTCCGGGGAGGCCGCTCGCGCGCCCCGGCGCGGGGCGATCACGTCGCCTCCCCGCGAACGGCCCGGTCAGAGGCCGCGACCGGCCGAGACCGGTGCGTGCGAGCCCCGCCGCGAGCCGGGGAGCCGCCCGGCGCGGGTACGGAGAGTGACGCAGGGTCCGGTTTTCGGCCACGCGGCGTGGGCAGAGCTGCCGGTGACCCACCGGGTCACCGTACGCACAGAGCACGAAGGAGAACGATGAACCTGTTCACGGGGACGAGGGGCACGACGACGAGGGGCACGACCGCGGGGGCACGCCCCCGGTCCGCCGCGCGGGCGCTGGCCGCCGCGTCGATGGCGGCCGCGCTGGCGATCCCGGTCACCGCGGCGACCGCGGCCGCGGCCCCGGCGGCGATCCCGCCCGGCCTCTCCTGCGAGACGGGCAAGCACGCCATCGACGACTACACGGGCTACGCGCTCTGCCGCAACAACGGCAACCAGACCCAGGTCTTCTGGGTCCACCTCGTCTGCGGCTGGTCCCCGGACGTCGACGGCGAGCACGTCACCCTCCGGCCCGGCCAGTCCGGCCAGTCCACCGCGCACTGCGGCTCGCTCGGCACCGGCATCGGGGAGATCCACGTCCGTCCCTGAGCCCGCCCCCCGCCACGGGTCCTGACCGGCCGTGACGGGGGACGAGCGCAGCGGGGGGGGGGGGGGGGGGGGGGGGGGGGGGGGGGGGGGGGGGGGGGGGGGGGGGGAGCTCATTTTCCCCCCTGGGGTGAGCGGGGGGGGGGGGGGGGGGAGAGA
>NZ_JBVJCD010000117.1:0-1543 GCF_055588985.1 Streptomyces sp. NPDC041970 | reverse complement strand
GGGGGGTGTCTCTATGTCCTTCGTCAAGGACGTGGTGCCTGGTATGGGGCTGTTTGGGGTGGTCATGCGGTGAGGGTGACGGTGGGGGTTCTGGATTCGTAGAAGGTGCCGTCGCGGAGCATGGCGAAGAGGACGCTGGTGCGTTGGCGGGCAAGGCGGAGGAGTGCCTGGGTGTGGGTTTTGCCGCGGGCTCTTTGCCGGTCGTAGTAGGTGCGGGAGGCCGGGTCGGCGTTCATGCAGGCGAAGGCGGAGAGGAACATGGCGCGTTTGAGCTGCCGGTTTCCGCCTCTGGGTGCGTGTTCGCCGTGGATCGAGGTCCCCGAGGATCTGGTTGTCGGGGCGAGGCCGGCGTAGGAGGCGAGGTGGGCGGCGCTGGGGAAACCGGTGCCGTCTCCGACGGTGACCAGCAGGACTGCGGAGGTCCTGACTCCGACTCCGGGCATCGAGGTCAGGACCGGGTGAAGAGGGTGGGCCTCCAGCAGGCTGTTGATCTGCGCTTCGAGTGCCCGGCGCTGGTCGTGGACGGCTGCGAGGAAGGCGGCCAGGGACGGGATCACGATGTCGAGGGTGCCCGTGCCGGGAACGATGACGGTCTGTTCGTCGAGAGCGTCGAAGACATCGTCGATCAGCCGCGCGGCCATGCGCGGGGCTTTCGGGCGGATGAGTTCGACGAGTCTGCGGCGGCCGGCTTTCCGCAGAGCGGCCGGGGATCCGTGGCGCTCGAGGAGCCAGGTGACCGCAGGGTGGTCCAGCCGGGGCCCGAGCACGCGCTCCAGCGACGGGTGAAACTGGGTGAGGAGCCCGCGTATCCGGTTGCTGGTGCGGGTCGCCTCGGCCGCGAGGTCCTGGTCGAAGCCGGTCAGCACCGTGAGCTCGGCGGTGATCTCGTCGGTCAGCTCCAGCGAACGCAGAGTGTGGGGCATCGTCCGGGCGGCGTCCGCGATCACCGCCGCGTCCTTCGCGTCCGTTTTCGCCTCGCCCGGATACAGATCAGCGATCCGTCGCATGGCAAGCCCGGGCAGGTAGGCGACCTCGCAGCCCGCGTCGCGGGCCACGGTCAGGGGCAGAGCGCCGATGGACGCCGGCTGGTCCACGATGACCAGGACCGTGCCGAACTTGGCCTTGAGCTTGTCGAAGACCGCCCGCAGCTTCGGCTCGCTGTTGGGCATCGGCTTGTCGAAGACCTTCTTCCCGGCCGGGGTGAGCCCGTGGCCGTGGTGGGCGGTCTTGCCGACGTCCATCCCGAGGAAGACGCCCACGCCTTCGATGTCGAACATCGCACCCTCTCCAGGTCGTTGACCGTGCCGGCCTCGGCGGTGGCACCGTGCTCGCGCATCCACGTTATGCAGACCTGCCGCCCACGTCTGTGCCCGGCATTGCGCCGGACCGGGCGGTGGCCGGGTCTCTCATCAGCGTCTCCGACGGCACCTGCCGGGCCCGGCGACACCACCCCCCAGGTCATCCGATCGACAGAGGGGACACAGTCATACCGGGCCCGGAGGCCAGCGGCCCCATTGCAGGACCGCGAAAAACATAACGGGGG
>NZ_JBVJCD010000116.1:0-1894 GCF_055588985.1 Streptomyces sp. NPDC041970 | reverse complement strand
CCCCCCCCCCCCCCCCCCCCCCCCCCCCCCCCCCCCCCCCCCCCCCCCCCCCCCCCCCCCCCCCCCCCCCCCCCCCCCCCCCCCCCCCCGCCCCGCCTCAGCGCGAGCCTTGGAATCCTGATCCCTGGAGCCATTGTGACAACCCCCTTCCACCACGAGCCCGGCGCCGTGCCGCCGCCCCAGTGCCCGGCCCACGACCCCGGCATCGGCCCCGGCGGACTGCGCCGGCTCTACGGCCCCGCCGCCGAGAACGACCCGGCGGGCCTCTACGACAAGCTCCGCGCCGAACACGGCGCGGTCGCCCCGGTCCTGCTCCACGGCGACGTCCCCGCTTGGCTCGTGCTCGGCCACAGCGAGAACCTCCACCTCACCCGTACGCCGTCCCAGTTCTCGCGGGACTCCCGGCGCTGGCGGGCCCTCCAGGACGGCACCGTCGCCCCCGACCACCCGCTGGCCCCGATCTTCACCTGGCAGCCCGTCTGCGTGTTCGCCGACGGCGCCAAGCACGAGCGGCAGCGCGGCGCGGTCACCGACAGCCTGGGGCGCATCGACAACCGGGGCGTGCGCCGCCACATCAACCGGTACAGCAACCGCCTGGTCAACGACTTCTGCGAGAAGGGCACCGCCGACCTGGTCGGCCAGTTCGCGGAGCACCTGCCGATGATGGTGCTGTGCGCCATCTTCGGAATGCCCGAGGAGTACGACGAGCGGCTGGTCCAGGCGGCCCGCGACATGATCCGCGGCACCGAGACCGCCGTCGCCAGCAACGCCCACGTCGTGTCCGTGCTGACGCGCCTGGTGGAGAACCGCCGCGCCGAACCCGCCCCGGACCTGGCCGGCTGGCTCGTCGAGCACCCCGCGGCGATGTCCGACGTCGAGGTCGTCGAGCACCTGCGCCTCATCCTCATCGCCGCCTACGAGTCGACGGCCAACCTCATCGCCAACGTGCTGCGCATGGTCCTGACCGACCCGCGCTTCCGCGCCCGGCTCAGCGGCGGCCACATGACCGTGCCCGAGGCGGTGGAGCAGACCCTGTGGGACGAGCCCCCGTTCACCGCGGTGTTCGGCCGCTGGGCGGTCGGGGACACCGAACTGGGCGGGCAGCAGATCAGGGCGGGCGACGCCCTGCTCGTCGGCATCGCCCCGGCCAACACCGACCCCGCCGTGCGCCCGGACCGCAACGCCGACATGGGCGGCAACCGGGCCCACCTCGCCTTCAGCGGCGGCCCCCACGAGTGCCCCGGCCAGGACATCGGCCGCGCGATCGCGGACGTCGGGGTCGACGCCCTCCTGATGCGGCTGCCCGACCTGCAGCTCGGCGTCGAGGAGAGCGAGCTGAGCTGGGTCGGCAACATCATGTCGCGGCACCTGGTCGCGCTGCCGGTGAAGTTCGCCCCCAGCCCCCAGCAGAAGGTGGACACCGACCCCCTCTCGTTGGCGTCCCGAGCCGCCCCCCCGGCCGAGGGCTGGGAGGTCTCCTCCCCGCCCCGGCCCGTTCCGGAGCCCGTGCCGGAAGCGGGGACGCAGCCCGCCCACGCGCCGGACGCCGCCCCGGCCGGGGCCGCCGACGAGGAACCGGCCCCCGCCGAGCCCGCCGCCCCCGAGGCCGCGCCGTCCGCCGACGGGCCCATCCCCGCGGCCGACATCCCGAGCCCGCGCCGGCCCGCCGCGCCCGTCCGGCTCTGGCAGTCCGTCTCCCGCTGGTGGAGCGGCCACTGACCGGCGCCGGCGGGGGGGGGGGGGGGGGGGGGGGGGGGGGGGGGGGGGGGGGGGGGGGGGGGGGGGGGGGGGGGGGGGGGGGGGGGGGGGGGGGGGGGGGTGGGTGGGGGGGGGGGGGGGGGGGGGGGGGGGGGGGGGGGTTGGGGTGGGGGGGGGGGGGGGTGGGGGTGGTGTG
>NZ_JBVJCD010000115.1:0-2422 GCF_055588985.1 Streptomyces sp. NPDC041970 | reverse complement strand
CCCCCCCCCCCCCCCCCCCCCCCCCCCCCCCCCCCCCCCCCCCCCCCCCCCCCCCCCCCCCCCCCCCCCCCCCCCCCCCCCCCCCCCCCGCGTCCCGAGGCCCGGACGTCAGCTCAGCTCGCGCGCCTCGGCGGGGGTCGGGGCCGTGCCGCCGAGGTGGGCCGGCACCCACCAGGTGTCGGCCGCGTCCTTGGGGCGCACGGGGTAGGCCCGCTGGGCGGCCTCCAGGAGTTCCTGCACCCGCTCCCTCAGCCGCCGGGTGATCGCGCCCGCGTACTGGTCGGCGGGCGCCTCCACGGGCTCGCCCACGCGGATGGTGATCGGGATGTGACTGCGCCCGAAGTTGCGCGGCCGCCCCTTCGTCCAGATCCGCTGCGTGCCCCAGAGCGCCATCGGGATCAGCGGGACCCCCGCCTCCTGGGCCAGGCGCGCCGCGCCGGACTTGAAGCTCTTCAGCGTGAACGACTGCGAGATCGTCGCCTCGGGGAACACGCCGACGATCTCACCGGAGCGCAGGGACCGCAGCGCGTGGGCGTACGCGTCCTCGCCCTGGGCGCGGTCGACCGGGATGTGCTTCATTCCCCGCATCAGCGGACCGGAGATCCTGTGGCGGAAGACCGATTCCTTCGCCATGAACCGCACGAGCCGCTTCTGCGGCAGGGCGCCCAGGCCGGTGAAGATGAAGTCGAGATAGCTGATGTGGTTGCTCACCAGCACCGCACCGCCGGTCTTCGGGATGTGCTCCGAACCCTGAGTGTCGATCTTCAGGTCGAGCGCCTTGAACAGCGTGCGAGCGGCGCCGATGACCGGTCGATAGACGAGTTCTGCCATCTGGGGAAGACCCTTTCTTCAGTGCCTGGGGAGGGTTCTCCCGGCGGAAGTTACGCAGCCGTAGGTTTTCGGCATTGTGGCGATGGTGCCCCATACGCGAGCCGCTGACCAGTCCCGGCGGTCGCGGACCGCGAGATTCTTGTCACGTGCGCGCCCCGTGGAGCTGCGGGAATGCCCGGGGGCCCGCCGGTGCTGACCCTTTGCGTAGGACTCTGATCAGGAGGCACCAGGTGGACGGTCCGACCGGCGCGCAGCGGCTCGACGCGTCCCAACTCGGCGCGGAACTGGGGGAGCGGGCCACACTCGTCCACTTCTCCAGCGCCTTCTGCCAGCCCTGCCGGGCCACCCGTCGCACGCTCGACGAGGTGGCCGGGATGGTCGAGGGCGTCGCGCACGTCGAGATCGACGCCGAGTCCCGGCTCGCCCTCGTGCGGCGGCTCGGGATCACGAGGACGCCGACCGTCCTCGTCCTCGACGCCGCGGGCCGGACGGTCCGGCGCGCGGCGGGCCGGCCCCGGACCGCCGACGTCGTCGCCGCTCTCGGGCAGGCTCTGCGGCCGCCGGCCGCCGACCCCGCGGACGATGCGGAGAGGGCAGGTGACGCACCGTGACACATCTCCCACCTGGTGGACCGTCCTTGACTGCACCGGCCGTGCATCGTCAGTCTGACGTGATGCCGCCGGAACTCCTCCTGTACGGCCGGGCCCACGTGGACCTGGCCCGTTGCGCGAGCGCGCGCTGTCCGGGTGCCTGAGCACCCACGGACCCGTACGCCTCTCCCGCAGAAGGACACCTCCATGACGGCTTCGCCCGGTCTCGTACCCTCCCTGACGGCCACCACGCCCGAACTCTTCCGCTCGGTCTTCCGCCGCCACGCCGCGGGCGTCGCGGTGATCACCGCGGGCGGGGAGCGCCCGGTCGGCTTCACCGCCACCTCGCTGACCTCCGTGGCGGCCGAGCCCCCGCTGGTCTCCTTCGGCGTCGGCACGTCGTCCTCCAGTTGGCCCGTGCTGGCCGAGGCCGACCACGTCGGGGTGCACATACTCGGCGAGGGCCAGCAGGAGCTGGCCGCGACCTTCGCCCGCAGCGGCGCCGACCGCTTCGGGCCGTCGACGGACTGGACCAGCGGCCCCGAGGGCGTCCCGCTGCTGGGCGGCGTGTCCGCGTGGCTGGTCTGCCGCGTCGTGGCCCGCATCCCGGCCGGCGACCACCGCATCGTGATAGCCGAGGCCGTGGCCGGCGCCCCCTCCGGCGCCGCCCGCCCGCTCGTCTACCACCAGGGGCGCTTCACCGCTCTGCGAGACTGACGGGCACGGGCCGCGCGCCGGGCCGCCGCGTCGGCAAGGTCACAGTGCGCAGCGGTTGCCCGGCGGCGGGGGACTGGGTGTACTGGCGAGTAATATCGGCGTCGGCCCCTCGGTCCGCCTGACCGGGATCGGCCCGACATGGCGCCTATGCTGCGTGCAACAGAGGCAGCCCGGAAATGACGATGCAGTAGGAGAGCCGGCGTGAGCTTGAGGATCGTTGTCTGTGTGAAGTACGTGCCCGACGCGACCGGTGATCGGCGTTTCGGTGATGACTTGACGGTGGA
>NZ_JBVJCD010000114.1:0-2674 GCF_055588985.1 Streptomyces sp. NPDC041970 | reverse complement strand
CGGGCGGGGGAGCGCGGGGGCGGAGTAGCCGGGTGCCCCCCCCCCCCCCCACCCCCCCCCCCCCCCCCCCCCCCCCCCCCCCCCCCCCCCCCCCCCCCCCCCCTCCGCCGTGTGCGCCGCCCGCCGCTCAGCCGCCGCGCCGGCGGGTGGCCGTGTCCTCGCGCAGCCGGGTGGTGTGGCGGGTGAGCGTGTCGACGCGCTCCGCCAGGTGCGCGTGCTCCGGGGCGAGATGCGGTTGCAGCGCGGTGAGCGGCGTGACGAGGGCGGCGGCGTCGTCGGCGCCGAGCGCCTGGCGGAGCCGGTCCAGCGAGGGGTCCGCCGAGGCGGGGAGGTCGGGCAGCGCGGTGATCTGCCCGGCGAGCGACCGCAGGTCCGCCGCGTTGCTCCTGGCCCAACTGGTGATCGACCGGTCGGCCGCCCGGCGGTCGCGGGTGGCCCGCACCCGCTGCTCGCCGGTGCTGCCCGCGGAGCCGGGGCGCAGGCGCAGATAGCGGCGCTCCGCCGCCTGGCGGCTGGCGACGCCCAGCGGATCGGCGAGGTCGGCCCAGCTCGCCCCCGCCGAGCGGGCCGCCTCGATCAGTCCGGTCTCCCATCCCGCGAGGCGCTCCCGCACCTCCCGCAGCAACTGGAGGGAGGCCAGGGCCCGGTCGCGCCCGGCCTCCCCCGCGGCGCCGGCGGGGGCGTCCGCGCCGGCGGCGTACGCGTCGCGGACCGTCTCGTCGATGGCCTCCAGGGCCGCCGAGGCGGCGAGGAAGGAAAGGGCGTCGGGGTCGGGGCGGCGGGCCGGCCGGGGGTGGTCCGAGGGGGACACGGGAACTCCTTGGCGTACTCGGGGACTGGTGTCATCCTTTCGGCGACATTGGTGTTTGTCATCGAATGGATGACATGTTACAACGGTGTCAGGTGAAAAGCGTGGGCTACCGCCCGAGCGACTGGAGGTGTTTCCGTCATGCTGATGCGTACCGACCCCTTCCGTGAACTCGACCGGATCACCGAGCAGCTCCTGCGCCCCGGCACCTGGTCGCGGCCCTCGGCGATGCCGATGGACGCGTACCGGCAGGGCGACGAGTACGTGGTGGCGTTCGACCTGCCCGGTGTCTCACCGGACGCGATCGACATCGACGTCGAACGGAACATGCTGACCGTCAAGGCCGAGCGCCGGCCGGCGGCCGACGTCGGCGACGCGCAGATGGAGCTGTCCGAGCGTCCGCTCGGCGTCTTCTCCCGCCAGATCGTCCTGGCGGACACCCTGGACACCGAGCGCATCGACGCCGACTACGAAGCGGGTGTGCTGACCCTGCGCATCCCGATCGCCGAACGCGCCAAGCCCCGCAAGATCGCCATCGGCGGGGAAGCCCGGCGCAAGGAGATCAAGGGCTGACGGAAGCCGGCCCGTGACAGCGGCGAGGGCCGGGACGGATCTCCCCTTTTCCTCCCCGGACCCGGCTCCGCCCCACCACCCGAGGGGGCAGTTGCGGTGACCCTGCGTTGGGAAGCGTTCCTGGACCAGGTCCGCGAACGCGGAGAGTACGAGACCCGGACCGAGGCCGAACGCGCGGCGCGCGTCGTCCTGGCCCTCCTCGGCGCCCACCTGGTGGGCGGGGAGCGGGCCGAGTTGGCCGCCCGGCTCCCGGAGACCATGGCCCTGATCCTGCTCAATCCGCTCCAGGCCGCCGAACCGCTGTCCCCCGAGCGGTTCGTGCGCGCCACCGCGGCCTGGATCGAGGGAGCCACCGAGCAGACCGCCCTCTGGGACGTCGGCGCCGTCCTCAGCGTCGTCGTCGACGCGGCGGGCGACGAGCTCACCGGCCGCGTCCTTCTGCAACTGCCCGCGGGTTACGACGTTCTCTTCGGTCATTCGGGGGCAGGTGAACACCGTCGGACGGACGTCCGGGCACCCCGGAAGGCCCCCGACGACGCCTGAGCACTGCCGAGAACCATGACAACACGACCGGCGCCCGCCCCGGAAGCCGCCCGTCCGCCCCAGCGCGTGACGGCGGCCGACCGGGCGCGGTGCCGCACCGACCAAGACCAGGATGACGAGAAGGGCTTCCGCCACGATGATCCACGAACCTCGGAACGCCGACGCCCCGGCCGACACGACGGTCCACCGGCTGCTGGAGAAGATCAGATACGAAGGCGCCTACCCCACGCGGGAACGCGCCGGGCAGAGCCTCGACGCCGTGCTGACCGCCCTCGGCCGGCAGGTCGGCGGCGAGGAGCGGGTCGCCCTCGCCGCCGCGCTGCCCCGCCCCCTGGCCCGCGTCCTCACCGCCGAGGCGCCCGCCGTCGAGCAGCTCACCGGCTCCGCCTTCGTGGCCGACCTCGCCGCGCGCACCGGAGGCACCCCGGCGACCGCGCGATGGGACGCCGGGGTCGTCCTGAGCGCGATCACCGCCCTGGTGGGGGACGACCTGGTCGCTCGCGTCGTCGGCCACCTGCCGCCCGGCTACGCCCTCCTCTTCGGCCGCGCGGAACTCCTCGCCCAGGCCGCCTGACCCCTACGGCTCCGGGGGGGGGGGGGGGGAGGGGGGGGGGGGGGGGAGGGGGGGGGGGGGGGGGGGGGGGGGGGGGGGGGGGGGCGGGGGGGGGGGGGGGCGGGGTGGGGGGGGGGGGGGGCGGGGGGGCGGGGAGGTGGGGGCGTGCACACGTGTTGTGACGGCAAAAAAGGCGA
>NZ_JBVJCD010000113.1:0-3318 GCF_055588985.1 Streptomyces sp. NPDC041970 | reverse complement strand
CCCTCTCTCCCCCCCCTCCCCTCCCCCCTTGCCCCCTCCCCCCCCCCCCTCCCCCCCCCCCCCCCCCCCCCCCCCCCCCCCCCCCCCCAGGACGTCACCTCCGCCGGCCAGATCAGCGCGGCGCTCGCCATGGCCGTGCCGATCGGCCTCGCCGGTCTCGGCGGCCTGTGGTCCGAGCGGGCCGGCGTGGTCAACATCGGCCTCGAGGGCATGATGATCCTGGGCACCTTCTTCGGGGCCTGGGCGGGTTGGCAGACCAACCCCTGGCTCGGCGTCCTCGCCGGGGTCGTCGGCGGGATGCTCGGCGGGCTGCTGCACGCGGTCGCCACCGTCACCTTCGGCGTCGACCACATCATCTCCGGCATCGCGATCAACATCCTGGCGCTCGGGTTCACCACCTACTTCGCCAAGCTCTGGTTCAACAGCGGCGAGGCGGCGGCGAAGGGCGGCAGCCCGAAGCAGTCGCCGCCGGCCGAGGACATCACCACCGTGACCGTCCCCGGACTCTCCGACTGGCTGCACTCGCTGGAGCAGCACCACTGGTTCTTCGTCTCCGACCTGGCGGGCATCGTCGGCGGCCTGGTCACCAACGTCTCGCTGCTCACGCTGGTCGCCGTGGCGCTCTTCGCGGCCACCTTCCTCATCCTGTGGAAGACCGCGTTCGGCCTGCGGCTGCGCTCGGCCGGCGAGAACCCGGTGGCCGCCGAGTCGCTCGGCGTGGACGTCTACCGCTACAAGTACATCGCCGTGATCGTCTCCGGCGGCCTGGCCGGACTCGGCGGCGCCTTCCTCTCCCTGGTCACCTCGCACATCTACAACGAGGGCCAGACCGGCGGGCGCGGCTACATCGGCCTGGCGGCGATGATCTTCGGCAACTGGCGTCCCGGCGGACTCGCCATGGGCGCGGGCCTGTTCGGCTTCGCCGACGCGCTGCAACTGCGCAACGGCGGCGACTCCGTCCACGCGCTGCTGCTGCTCCTCGTGGTGGTCCTGGCCGGGCTGGCGGTCTGGAAGGGCTACCGCAAGAGCTACCTGTCCGCCGCGATCAGCGGAGTCATCGGCGCCGGGGTGCTGGTCTGGTACCTCGGCACGGACACGGTGCCCACCGAGTTCGTGAGCGCGACCCCGTACATCGTCACGCTGCTCGTCCTCTCGCTCTCCGCGCAGCGGCTGCGGATGCCGAAGGCGGACGGTATGCGCTACCGCAAGGGCCAGGGCAAGTGACCCCGCCCGCGCCCGAGGGGCCGCGAACCGCCTTCGGGGAGGCCGACTGGGACGCCCTGCGGGAGGCCGCGCGGGAGGCCATGTCCCGTGCGTACGCCCCGTACTCGGGCTACCCGGTCGGGGTCGCCGCTCGGGTGGACGACGGCCGCACCATCACCGGCTGCAACGTGGAGAACGCCTCGTACGGGCTCTCGCTGTGCGCCGAGTGCGGGCTGGTCTCCCGGCTCCACGAGACCGGCGGCGGCCGGCTGACCCACTTCACCTGCGTGGACGGCGCCGGGGCGATCCTGGTGCCGTGCGGCAGGTGCAGGCAACTGCTGTACGAGTTCGGCGGCCCGCACCTCCTCCTGGAGACGCCGGACGGCCTGCGCACCCTGGACGCCATGCTGCCGCAGGCGTTCGGCCCGCAGCACCTCGCCCAGGGGGCGTCCGGCGGATCCTGACCGGGCCCGCGGTGCCTGGCACGGTGCCTCGCGGCGTCGCCGGAACGCCCCAATCGCTCCGCGACGAGGGCGTTCCAGCGCCGTGCGGTGCACCGCACCGGACACCGCGGCCCGTCCGGCCCCGATCCGCCGCACACCCCCCAACCCGCGGACCCCTCACGGTGGCCCTCCCCTTCGCGGGAGGGCCACCGCCCGCTCTCTGCCCCTCTATGCGCGTAGAGTCGACAGCGCTCGCGCGTACGCACCCCGGCCGGAAGGATCTCCATGGACGCCATCTCCGTCATCCGCACGAAGCGGGACCGAGGCGAACTGACCCCCGAGCAGATCGACTGGGTCATCGACGCCTACACCCGCGGCGAGGTCGCCGACGAGCAGATGTCCGCCCTCGCCATGGCGATCCTGCTCAACGGCATGAACCGGGCCGAGATCGCCCGCTGGACCGCCGCGATGATCGCCTCCGGCGAGCGGATGGACTTCGCCGCGCTCTCCCGCCCCACCACCGACAAGCACTCCACCGGCGGCGTCGGCGACAAGATCACCCTCCCGCTCGCCCCGCTGGTCGCGGCCTGCGGCGCGGCCGTGCCGCAGCTCAGCGGGCGCGGCCTCGGCCACACCGGCGGCACGCTGGACAAGCTGGAGTCCATCCCCGGCTGGCGGGCGCACCTGTCCAACGCGGAGATGCTCGACGTCCTCGACACCACCGGCGCGGTCATCTGCGCCGCCGGCGACGGACTCGCCCCCGCCGACAAGAAGCTGTACGCGCTGCGCGACGTCACCGGCACCGTCGAGGCGATCCCGCTGATCGCCAGCTCGATCATGTCCAAGAAGATCGCGGAGGGCACCGGGGCCCTGGTCCTGGACGTCAAGGTCGGCTCCGGCGCCTTCATGAAGACGATCGAGGACGCCCGCGAACTGGCCTCCACCATGGTCGCGCTCGGCACCGACAGCGGCGTGCGCACCGTCGCGCTGCTCACCGACATGTCCACCCCGCTCGGCCTCACCGCCGGCAACGCGCTGGAGGTCCGCGAGTCGGTCGAGGTGCTCGCCGGCGGCGGCCCCGCGGACGTCGTCGCCCTCACCCTGGCGCTCGCCCGCGAGATGCTGGACGCGGCCGGCCTCAAGGACGCCGACCCGGAGAAGGCGCTCGCCGACGGCTCCGCCATGGACGTCTGGCGCCGCATGATCTCCGCCCAGGGCGGCGACCCGGACGCCGCGCTCCCCGTCGCCCGCGAGCGGCACGTGGTGACCGCGCGCTCCTCCGGCGTGCTGACCCGCCTGGACGCCTACGACGTCGGCGTCGCCGCCTGGCGGCTCGGCGCGGGCCGGGCGCGCAAGGAGGACCCGGTGCAGGCGGGCGCGGGCGTCGAGCTGCACGCCAAGCCCGGCGACACCGTCACCGAGGGCCAGCCGCTGATGACGCTGCACACGGACACCCCCGCGAAGTTCGCCTACGCGCTGGAGGCGCTGCCCGAGGCGTACGACATCGCCCCCGCGGGCACGTCCCACACCCCGCTCCCGGTGGTGCGCGAGCGCATCGCGTAACGGCACGGCGGACAGGCGGGGGGGGGGGGGGGGGGGGGGGGGGGGGGGGGGGGGGGGGGGGGGGGGGGGGGGGGGGGGGGGGGGGGGGGGGGGGGGGGGGGGGGGGGGG
>NZ_JBVJCD010000112.1:0-3424 GCF_055588985.1 Streptomyces sp. NPDC041970 | reverse complement strand
TCGCTACACCATCCGGACCTGCACCAGTCCACCTACCTGCTCGCCCTCTCCCACCCCCCCCCCCCCCCCCCCCCCCCCCCCACCCCCCCCCCCCCCCCCCCCCGCCCCCCCCCCCCCCCCCCCCCCCCCGGCCCGCTCCGGCCCCGCCGGGGTTCAGCGGCCGGCCGGAGCCCGGACGCCCGACCGGACGCGGGGCGACCGCTCGGCGGTCCGCAGCCGCCGCAGCGCGTGGCCGCCGCACCTGCGCCACTCCCCCGGCGACACCCGCGGACGGCCCGCGCCGTTCGTGACCAAGGCGTTCACCGAACTCATCGGGTCCGCCGACAGGGTCTTGGCCAGCAGCACGCCGACCACCAGCGGGAGCAGGGTGACGGCCAGGGCGGTCCCGGCGCTGGTGACGTGCTGGATGCGGGGGTGGCGCGGCGTCTCGGAGTCCATGCGGTCATTCGAACAGCGGGCTGCGAGCCGAACATGGGGGGACGTACTCAGAGGTGACGGCCCGGCATACTCAGCCCCGTACCGGGGGACGCTCGCAGCGGCGGGGCCCCGTAAGGCCGCCGGACCACGGAGGGACGCGACGATGGGCGACGGCCGCGGACGACCGGAGGGGCGGGGCGACCGGGGACGTGCGGCCGCCGCGGTCTTCGACGCGCTGGGGGCGGAGTACGAACGGGCCTTCGCCGGTTCGACCGGCCACCGCGACTCCCTGGAGCGGTTGCTGGCCGAGCTCGCGCCGGGGAGCGCGGTGCTGGACGTGGGCAGCGGGACCGGCCGCCCCACCGCGCAGGTCCTGGCGGAGGCGGGGCACCGGGTGCTGGGCGTCGACGTGTCGCCGGTGATGACCGCGCTCGCGGCGGAGCGGGTGCCGGCCGCAGAGTTCCGGTGCGCCGACATCCGGGAGACGCCGCTGCCCGAGGGCGGTTTCGACGCCGTCTGCGTCTACTTCTCGCTGCTGCAGATGTCGCGCGGCGACCAGGGCGCGCTGCTGGAGCGGCTGGTCCGCGCGCTGCGCCCCGGCGGGACGCTGGTCGCCGCCACCGTGCCGGTGGACGTGCGGGACGCCGACGCGGTGTTCATGGGGCAGCCGGTCCGCGTCTCCAGCTTCGGTCCGCGGGAGTTCACCGCGCTGCTGGCACGGGCGGGGCTGGTCGTGGAGTGGGAGCGGAGCACGCTGTTCACGCCCGCGCACCCGGCGGGGGCGCCGGAGCCGCATCTCTTCGTGCACGGCCGACGCCCCTGACGGACCGCGCCCGCCTGCCCTTTCCCCGGTCGACCGGAAGAACAAGCCGAACGAATGACAAGAATGGCGCATTCGCGTTCCCTCAAAAGAAGGTAATGCGTGAGCAAAATTCTGGTCTATATGCTGAGCTGTAGCAGTACCCCCACGGCGCGTTCGGAGCAGGCTCCTCGGCCGCCGTCCATCGGTACGCCTTCGGCGACCCCGAGGCGAGAGCCCTCCCTGTCCCGAACACCCACACGGACATCAGCAGCGCATTCGTCGCCATGACCCGACCACACCGCTCCCGGCTCCGCCGGATGCAGGAGGCAGGCCACCCATGCAGTCCCTTGTCGAACACGCCCGGAATTTCATCGAGCACGTCGCCGCGAAAGCGAAGGACGTCGTGCGTCTCGCCCACGCCCGGCCTCCCGAAACCCCTTCCGCCGCCCGCTCGGCACCCCCGCGCCGTCCCCCCTCCGCTCCTCGGCGCGCGCCCCGGACCACCCCCGCACGCCCCGGCTTCGGCCGGACGCGACCGTGTCTACAAGGGAAACCCCATGATCTCCGCGAAGGAACTCAAGAACCCCCACGTCGTACGGCGTGACCTGCTGGCGTCCCTCGTCGTCTTCCTCGTCGCCCTGCCGCTCTGCGTCGGCATCGCCGTCGCCTCCGGGGTGCCGGCCGAACTGGGCCTGGTCACCGGCATCGTCGGCGGGCTCGTCGTCGGACTGCTGCCGGGCAGCCGACTCCAGGTCAGCGGTCCCGCCGCCGGTCTCACCGTGCTCGTCTACGAGGCGGTCGACGAGTTCGGCCTCGGCACGCTCGGGCCGATCGTGCTGGCCGCCGGGCTGCTCCAGGTGGTGCTGGGCCTGGCGCGCTTCGGCCGCTGGTTCCGCGCCATCTCGGTCTCCGTGGTCCAGGGGATGCTCGCCGGCATCGGACTGGTCATCGTGTCGAGCCAGCTCTACGCCCTGGCCGACACCGAGCAACCGGGCAGCAGCCTGGCCAATCTGGCCGGGCTGCCGGAGCTCGCCGCCAGGATCGCCTCGAACGGCGAGGCCACCACCGCCTTCTGCCTCGGCGCCGGAACGATCGCCGTGCTCCTGCTGTGGCCGAGGCTCCCGGCCTCCGTACGGATCGTGCCCGCCCCGCTCGCGGCGGTCGCCCTGGCCACCGGCGTCGCCTTCCTGGCTGGCCTGCGGCCCGCGGTGGCCGACGTGAACGGGCTGCTGCACGCCATCGACCCGCCCGGCGGCGCGGAGTTCGGCCGGCTCGCCGACGTCGCGGTCATCGGCACGGTCCTCGCCTTCGCCCTCATCGCCTCGGCCGAGAGCCTGTTCAGCGCCGCGGCCGTCGACCGGATGCACGAGGGGCCGCGCACCGACTACGACAAGGAGCTGGTCGCCCAGGGCGTCGGCAACAGCCTCTGCGGGGCGCTCGGGGCGCTGCCGATGACCGCGGTCATCGTCCGCAGCGCCGCCAACGTCCAGGCGGGGGCGACGACCGCGCTCTCCCGAGTCGCCCACGGCCTGTGGCTGCTGCTGTTCGCCGCGCTGCTGCCCGCCGCCGTCGGCGTCATCCCGCTGGCCGCGCTCGCCGGCATCCTCGTGCACGCCGGGTGCAAGCTGGTGCCCGCCAAGGAGTTCGGACCGCTCTGGCGGGACCACCGGGGGGAGGCGCTGCTGCTGGCGGTCACGGCACTGGCCATCGTGGTGACCAACCTCTTCGAGGGGGTCGTGCTCGGCCTGCTGCTGGCGGTGGTCAAGTCCGCCTGGGAGACCTCCCACGTGCAGCTCTCCACCCACCGGCTCACCGACGGGCGGGTCGTCGTGACGCTCACCGGGAACGCCACCTTCCTGCGGCTCCCGCGCATCCTGGAGCAGTTGGAGGAGCTTCCGCAGGACCGGGACCGGCCCACCGAGCTGGACCTGACCGGCCTGCGCCACCTCGACCACGCCTGCCGGGTCGCCCTGGAGAACTGGGCGCGCCGGCACAACGACGCCGAGAACGACCCGGTGATGATCCGCCGGTGACCGGAGGCGCGGGAGTGTTCCCGCTCCCGCGCCCGACACGGCTCCGGGGGGGGCCCCGCGGGGGGGGGGGGGGGGGGGGGGGGGGGGGGGGGGGGGGGGGAGGGGGGGGTGTGGGGGGGGGGGGGGTGGGTGGGGCGCTCATATGTCACTCGCCCGCCTGTTCCTCCGGTCG
>NZ_JBVJCD010000111.1:0-4896 GCF_055588985.1 Streptomyces sp. NPDC041970 | reverse complement strand
CCGACACCCCCATCCTCACCACCGACGCCCGCCACCGCGCCGACGCCAAGAGCGCCCTCATCACCCTCGTCGAACACGCCCTCATGGCCCGCCTGAAGTAGACGGACACGGCACGCAAGTCGTGACCGGCGTACGGAAGTTGCCGTAGCCGCGCGGGGGCGGTCTGTGTCGTCCGACACGATCCGCCCCCGTGTTCATAACGTTTCGACAGAGAATTGCCTCTCGGCCGCCACCCGACGCATCCGTTCGGTGCCCCTGCGCTCACATGAGCCCCGCCTTTTGGCGGGGCTCGCTCCTTATGCCCGTTTCATCTGAGGCCTGGGCCACTCGGAATGTGCGATTCCGACTGTTTGGTGGGGGACCCGTCCCCGTGCTGCAATGCGACGAACTCCCGAGTAGTACGGCCCCTGAACGAATATTCCGGCACACCGCAGGTGCCGGCGCCGAGAGGTTGTTGGTCGAGTGAGGCGAAGCAACGAGCGCTCCGCGGCGCAGCCCGAGCGGGGCAACTTCACCCCGCCGCCGCGTGCCGCGGCGTCGCCCGCCGACGTGCCCGCGGGGAGGTCGGCCGGTGGCAGCACCAGCCGGCTGACCCCGCGCAACTGGCGGGTGGCCACCCGGCTGAACGCGATCCTCCTCATCCCGGCGCTGGTCGGCCTGGTGATGGGCGGCTTCCAGGTGAAGGGGTCCATCGACACCTGGGGGGAGGCGCAGGACGCCGAGCGGACCGCGGTCGTCGTGCGCGCCGCCTCCGACTACGGGCAGGCCCTCCTCGACGAGCGGGACCTGACCGCGCAGCCGCTGCTCTCCGGCGACCGCGGCGCCGAGGTCGTCGTACGGACGCGGGCCGCCACGGACGACGCGCGCCGGAAGTTCGACGCCGCGGTGAAGGACATGCCCGCGAAACCGGGCCTCCAACGCCGCCTCCAGCTCTTCAGGAGCGAGGAGCCCAAACTCCCCGAACTGCGCAAGGCCGCCTACGCCCAGGCGCTGGACCCGGTGAAGACCGAAGAGGGCTACACCCGCGTCCAGCACTCGCTGATGGAGTTCTCCAACGAGCTGGGGCTCGGCACCGGCAACATCACGAGCTACGGCCGTACCGTCTACGCCATCGAGCTGGCCAAGGCTGCAGAATCGCTTCAGCGCTCGATCGGTATGCACCTGCTGGTGCGCCCGAGCGGCAAGGCGGACACGTACGACGACCAGGTCAAGGCCTTCGGCTCGTACAACTACCTGGAGCAGATCGCGCTCGGCGAGTTCAACTCCGGCGGCTCCCAGGCGGACGTGGACCGCCTCAAGCAGGTCATGGCGGGCCGGGCCGCCGAGGGCTCCCAGCAGCTCAAGGCCGCCGAGGAGCGGGCGAAGGCGGCGGGCGAGCCGTTCGTGATGCCGCCGAGCATCGACGGTTCGGTCTTCGACGGCATGGCGCGGGAGATCGGCAAGGGCCAACGGCCCGAGGAGCTGAGGGCCAAGGGCATCACGCCCCAGACGTGGATGGCCGCCGCGACCGCCAAGTTCGACGGGTACGCCACCGTCGAGGACGAGCTGGTCGCGAAGGCGGTGGAGGAGGCCGCGAGGATCTCGTCCGACGCCAAGACCGACGCCGTCGTCAACGGGCTGATCGTCGTCGTCGCGCTGCTGGTCGCGTTCGGCCTGGCGGGGCTCGTGGCCCGCCAGATGAGCCGCTCGATGCAGCGGCTGCGCACCGCCGCCTTCTCCATCGCCGAGCAGCGGCTGCCCTCGCTCGTCGACCAGCTCTCGCGCACCGATCCGGGCCGGGTCGACACCCGCGTCCAGCCGATCCCGATCACCACGCGGGACGAGATCGGCGAGGTCGCCCGCGCCTTCGACCAGGTGCACCGCGAGGCCGTCCGGCTCGCCGCCGAGCAGGCCATGCTGCGGGGCAACGTCAACGCGATCTTCACGAACCTCTCGCGCCGCAACCAGTCGCTCATCGAGGGCCAGCTCACCCTGATCAGCGACCTGGAGAACCATGAGGCCGACCCGGACCAGTTGGAGAGCCTCTTCAAGCTGGACCACCTGGCCACCCGGATGCGCCGCAACGGCGAGAACCTGCTCGTCCTGGCGGGCGAGGAGCCCGGCCGCCGCTGGAACCAGCCGGTCCCGCTGGTGGACGTGTTGCGGGCCGCCTCCTCCGAGGTGGAGTCCTACGAGCGCATCGAGCTGACCGGCGTGCCGGAGAGCGAGATCCACGGCCAGGCCGTCACCGACCTGGTGCACCTGCTGGCCGAGCTGCTGGAGAACGCCACCACCTTCTCCTCGCCGCAGACGAAGGTCCGCGTCACCGCGACCCGGCTGCCCGACGGCCGGGTGATGATCGAGATCCACGACAAGGGCATCGGTCTGACGGCCGAGGACTTCGCCGACATCAACCACAAGCTGGCCAACCCGCCGACGGTGGACGCCGCGGTGTCGCAGCGCATGGGCCTGTTCGTGGTCGGCCGGCTGGCCGACCGGCACGGAATCCGCGTCCAGTTGCGCCCCTCGGGCGAGCAGGCGGGGACGACCTCGCTGGTCATGCTGCCGGCCGCCATCACCCACGGCGGCGGCGGCGAACCGGTCGAGGGCCAGGGCGACTTCACCGTCTCCTCGATCATGCCCACGCAGCAGGACGCCTTCGAGCCGGGCCCGCAGGCCGCGCCGATGCGCACGGCCGCGGAGCTGGGCTTCGACGACTCGCGCTACGAGGGCCCGGCGGGCCGGGCCCCGCTGGACCCGGTCGGGCGCTCGCTGAAGCGCAAGGAGCGCAGGGCGGCGCTGGGAGCGCAGCTCGGCGCGGACGGCGCGTTCGGCGGCGGATCCGCGGAGCAGGGGGGCCACGCCCCCGAGGCGTACGCGGGCGGCGACCCGTACGCCGGCGCGCGGCAGCAGTACGCGGACGACCTGTACGGGCAGGCTCCGTACGGGCAGCAGCCGCAGCAGGAGCACCCCGCCGCGTACGAGCAGCCGTCGTACGGGAGTGGTGACGGCTACCCGCAGCCGCATCCGCAGGAGGACCGACCGGAATCGGCATATGCCAATCCGGACACCCCGCAGGGCCCGCATTCCGACGCGTACACCGCTTCCGCGGACCCCTCCCACCATGACGATTGGCCTGTTCAGAGCGGATTCCAGGGCGTTTACGAGCCGACCGCCCCGAGGGAGCCGGAAGCGTCCGCGAGCGCTCCCGCCGAGTCTGCGGAGCGCGTAGGCTTCGATCGTCCGGGGCCCACCCCGAACGTCGGCCACGAGCTGACCGAAGCCGGTCTGCCGCGCCGCGGCGGTCAGCAGCACTGGCAGCCGAGCGGTCCTGGGAACGACCGGCCCGCTCCGGAGCAGCAGTCGCGGCAGGACGAGCGGCAGGCCCGGCAGACGGACGGGGACGGCTCCGAGGACTGGCGCTCGACGAACGACGAGCGCTGGCAGCGAGCCGAGAAGCTCCGTGAGCCGAAGGCGGGCGGGATCACCCCTTCCGGTCTCCCCCGGCGCGTGCCCAAGGCCAACCTGGTCGAGGGCACGGCGGAGCAGACCCAGCAGGGCGGCCCACAGGTCTCCCGCGCCCCCGAGGACGTCCGCGGCAGGTTGAGCAACCTGCGGCGGGGGACCCAGCGGGGACGCAGCGCGGGGTCGGACACCAGTACCACCTACAACCAGGAGCGTTAGTGTGAGCCCGATGAGCCAGGCGGCGCAGAATCTGAACTGGTTGATCACCAACTTCGTGGACAACACCCCCGGTGTGTCCCACACGGTGGTGGTCTCCGCCGACGGACTCCTGCTGGCGATGTCCGACGGGTTCCCGCGCGACCGCGCCGACCAGTTGGCGGCCGTCGCCTCCGGTCTGACGTCGCTGACCGCGGGCGCCTCGCGGATCTTCGAGGGCGGAGCGGTGAACCAGACCGTCGTGGAGATGGAGCGCGGGTTCCTCTTCATCATGTCCATCTCGGACGGCTCGTCGTTGGCCGTTCTGGCCCACCCGGACGCCGACATCGGCCTGGTCGGGTACGAGATGGCCCTCCTGGTCGACCGCGCGGGCAGCGTCCTGACTCCGGACCTCCGCGCCGAACTTCAGGGAAGTCTTCTCAACTAGGAGATAAACAATGCGTTTCTCGCCACCGCGCCCTAGGGTGCGGTGGCGAGAAACGCACGGGGATCGCGTCCGGCAGTCGAAGGAGGAAGCGTGGCAACACCCACAGGAGGACACCCTTACGAGGGCGGCCAGAGAGTTCCGGGTGAGCACGGCGACGACCGTTTCGCCTTCCCCGCCGCGCCCCACGACTTCCGCCACGGTGCGGACCAGCCCTACCAGCCGTACCCCTACCAGCAGCCGCAGGGCGCGCACGACGTCCAGGGGTCCGCGTGGCCTCCGCGGCAGCCGGAAGCGGGTTGGCCCCAGCAGCCCCCGCACCCGCAGCAGCCGTCGTACCCCCAGCAGTTCGAGGCGCCCCAGCCGCCGCCCGCGCAGCCGGTGCAACAGCGGAGGGCCCCCGAGCCCGCCGCTCCCCAGACGCACAACCCGCTGGTCCGTCCGTACGCCATGACCGGCGGCCGGACGCGCCCGCGTTACCAGCTCGCCATCGAGGCGCTGGTCAGCACCACGGCCGATCCGTCCCGGCTGCAAGGGCAGTTGCCCGAGCACCAGCGGATCTGCCGGCTCTGCATCGAGATCAAGTCGGTCGCCGAGATCTCGGCCCTTCTCTCGATTCCTCTCGGCGTTGCCCGAATCCTCGTCGCCGACCTGGCCGAGGCCGGGCTCGTCGCGATCCATCAGCCCGGCGGCGACGAGGCCGCCGGCGGCCAGCCAGATGTGACACTGCTCGAAAGGGTGCTCAGTGGACTTCGCAAGCTCTAGCGGCGGAGCAGCCCGCTCCACTACCTCGGCGAAGATCGTGGTGGCAG
>NZ_JBVJCD010000110.1:0-2801 GCF_055588985.1 Streptomyces sp. NPDC041970 | reverse complement strand
CATGAGACGAGTCAGAAACCGTTGGTGTAGGCGAAGGACATGCGAAAGGTCCGGCGTAGAGGGTAAGACCCCCGTAGCTGAAACATCAACGGCTCGTTTGAGAGACACCCAAGTAGCACGGGGCCCGAGAAATCCCGTGTGAATCTGGCGGGACCACCCGCTAAGCCTAAATATTCCCTGGTGACCGATAGCGGATAGTACCGTGAGGGAATGGTGAAAAGTACCGCGGGAGCGGAGTGAAATAGTACCTGAAACCGTGTGCCTACAAGCCGTGGGAGCGTCGCTGTATGTGCTTGCACATGCAGTCGTGACTGCGTGCCTTTTGAAGAATGAGCCTGCGAGTTTGCGGTGTGTTGCGAGGTTAACCCGTGTGGGGAAGCCGTAGCGAAAGCGAGTCCGAATAGGGCGATTCAGTAGCGCGCTCAAGACCCGAAGCGGAGTGATCTAGCCATGGGCAGGTTGAAGCGGAGGTAAGACTTCGTGGAGGACCGAACCCACCAGGGTTGAAAACCTGGGGGATGACCTGTGGTTAGGGGTGAAAGGCCAATCAAACTCCGTGATAGCTGGTTCTCCCCGAAATGCATTTAGGTGCAGCGTCGTGTGTTTCTTGCCGGAGGTAGAGCACTGGATAGGCGATGGGCCCTACCGGGTTACTGACCTTAGCCAAACTCCGAATGCCGGTAAGTGAGAGCGCGGCAGTGAGACTGTGGGGGATAAGCTCCATGGTCGAGAGGGAAACAGCCCAGAGCATCGACTAAGGCCCCTAAGCGTACGCTAAGTGGGAAAGGATGTGGAGTCGCAGAGACAACCAGGAGGTTGGCTTAGAAGCAGCCACCCTTGAAAGAGTGCGTAATAGCTCACTGGTCAAGTGATTCCGCGCCGACAATGTAGCGGGGCTCAAGCGTACCGCCGAAGTCGTGTCATTCCAGCATGTACCCCCAACGGGGGCTGGGATGGGTAGGGGAGCGTCGTGTGCCGGGTGAAGCAGCCGCGGAAGCGAGTTGTGGACGGTTCACGAGTGAGAATGCAGGCATGAGTAGCGATACACACGTGAGAAACGTGTGCGCCGATTGACTAAGGGTTCCTGGGTCAAGCTGATCTGCCCAGGGTAAGTCGGGACCTAAGGCGAGGCCGACAGGCGTAGTCGATGGACAACCGGTTGATATTCCGGTACCCGCTTTGAAACGCCCAGTACTGAATCAGGCGATGCTAAGTCCGTGAAGCCGGCCCGATCTCTTCGGAGTTGAGGGTAGTGGTGGAGCCGATGAACCAGACTTGTAGTAGGTAAGCGATGGGGTGACGCAGGAAGGTAGTCCAGCCCGGGCGGTGGTTGTCCCGGGGTAAGGGTGTAGCCCGTGTGGTAGGTAAATCCGTCACACGTTAAGGGTGAGACCTGATGCCGAGCCGATTGTGGTGAAGTGGATGATCCTATGCTGTCGAGAAAAGCCTCTAGCGAGTTTCATGGCGGCCCGTACCCTAAACCGACTCAGGTGGTCAGGTAGAGAATACCGAGGCGTTCGGGTGAACTATGGTTAAGGAACTCGGCAAAATGCCCCCGTAACTTCGGGAGAAGGGGGGCCATCACTGGTGATCCGATTTACTCGGTGAGCTGGGGGTGGCCGCAGAGACCAGCGAGAAGCGACTGTTTACTAAAAACACAGGTCCGTGCGAAGCCGTAAGGCGATGTATACGGACTGACGCCTGCCCGGTGCTGGAACGTTAAGGGGACCGGTTAGCTGACTTTCGGGTCGGCGAAGCTGAGAACTTAAGCGCCAGTAAACGGCGGTGGTAACTATAACCATCCTAAGGTAGCGAAATTCCTTGTCGGGTAAGTTCCGACCTGCACGAATGGCGTAACGACTTCTCGACTGTCTCAACCATAGGCCCGGTGAAATTGCACTACGAGTAAAGATGCTCGTTTCGCGCAGCAGGACGGAAAGACCCCGGGACCTTTACTATAGTTTGATATTGGTGTTCGGTTCGGCTTGTGTAGGATAGGTGGGAGACTGTGAAGCGGCCACGCCAGTGGTTGTGGAGTCGTCGTTGAAATACCACTCTGGTCGTGCTGGATGTCTAACCTGGGTCCGTGATCCGGATCAGGGACAGTGTCTGATGGGTAGTTTAACTGGGGCGGTTGCCTCCTAAAGAGTAACGGAGGCGCCCAAAGGTTCCCTCAGCCTGGTTGGCAATCAGGTGTTGAGTGTAAGTGCACAAGGGAGCTTGACTGTGAGACCGACGGGTCGAGCAGGGACGAAAGTCGGGACTAGTGATCCGGCAGTGGCTTGTGGAAGCGCTGTCGCTCAACGGATAAAAGGTACCCCGGGGATAACAGGCTGATCTTCCCCAAGAGTCCATATCGACGGGATGGTTTGGCACCTCGATGTCGGCTCGTCGCATCCTGGGGCTGGAGTCGGTCCCAAGGGTTGGGCTGTTCGCCCATTAAAGCGGTACGCGAGCTGGGTTTAGAACGTCGTGAGACAGTTCGGTCCCTATCCGCTGTGCGCGTAGGAATATTGAGAAGGGCTGTCCCTAGTACGAGAGGACCGGGACGGACGAACCTCTGGTGTGCCAGTTGTCCTGCCAAGGGCATGGCTGGTTGGCTACGTTCGGAAAGGATAACCGCTGAAAGCATCTAAGCGGGAAGCCTGCTTCGAGATGAGTATTCCCACCTCCTTGAGGGGTTAAGGCTCCCAGTAGACGACTGGGTTGATAGGCCAGATGTGGAAGCCCGGTAACGGGTGGAGCTGACTGGTACTAATAGGCCGAGGGCTTGTCCTCAGTTGCTCGCGTCCACTGTGTTG
>NZ_JBVJCD010000109.1:0-5155 GCF_055588985.1 Streptomyces sp. NPDC041970 | reverse complement strand
CGGTCGAAGCGGGATGCTTTCCAGATCCTGCGCTTTCGCGCTCTCCCTTTCCGGCGGTTCCGACTTTACCAGACTCTCTTTCGTCCCGTTTCCGGTCCGAATTCAATCCCAGTGGCCTGCGGAGTGGCCTTCGCCTTTCGGCGGACCCGACTTTATCAGAGACTCTGCGTCGGAATTCCCACCCCGTTCGGACGGCACCGGCACACGAGGGCGCGCGGTGCTTCCCGTTCAGGGGGAGTCGTAAACGTACTGGAGCGGGGCGCCCCGATGCAAATCGAGGGCCCCGCTCCAGGTCGGCGGTGGGAGGGTCAGACCTCCACGACCACCGGCAGGATCATCGGGCGCCGGCGGTAGGTGTCGGACACCCACTTGCCGACGATCCGGCGAATGAGCTGCTGGAGCTGGTGGGGCTCCATCACGCCGTCCTGCGCCGACTTGTCCAGGGCCTCCTGGATCTTCGGGCCGACCGCCACGAACGCGGCGTCGTCGATGCCGGAGCCCCGCGCCTGGATGTGGGGGCCTCCGACGATCTTGCCGGAGGTGCTGTCGACCACGAGGAAGACCGAGATGATGCCCTCGTCACCGAGGATGCGGCGGTCCTTGAGGGAGGTCTCGGTGACGTCCCCGACGGAGAGGCCGTCGACGTAGACGTAACCGGCCTGGACCTTGCCGACGATCCGGGCTCTGCCGTCGACGAGGTCGACGACCACGCCGTCCTCGGCGATGACGATGTGGTCCTTGGGGACGCCGGTCAGCGCGCCCAGTTCGGCGTTGGCCCGCAGGTGGCGCCATTCGCCGTGGACCGGCATCAGGTTCTTCGGCTTGCAGATGTTGTAGAAGTACAGCAGCTCGCCGGCCGAGGCGTGGCCCGAGACGTGCACCTTGGCGTTGCCCTTGTGGACGACGTTGGCGCCCCAGCGGGTCAGGCCGTTGATCACGCGGTACACCGCGTTCTCGTTGCCCGGGATGAGGGAGGACGCGAGGATCACCGTGTCGCCGGGGACGATGCGGATCTGGTGGTCCCGGTTGGCCATCCGGGAGAGGGCGGCCATCGGCTCGCCCTGCGAACCCGTGCAGACCAGCACGACCTCGTCGTCCGGCAGGTCGTCGAGGGTCTTGACGTCGACGACCAGCCCGGCGGGGACCTTCAGATAGCCCAGGTCACGGGCGATGCCCATGTTGCGGACCATCGAACGGCCGACGAAGGCGACCCTGCGGCCGTACTCGTGGGCGGCGTCCAGGATCTGCTGGATGCGGTGCACATGGCTGGCGAAGCTCGCCACGATGATGCGCTTCTGGGCGTTCGCGAACACCGTGCGCAGGACGTTGGAGATGTCCCGCTCCGGTGGCACGAAGCCGGGGACCTCGGCGTTGGTCGAGTCGGAGAGGAGGAGGTCGATGCCCTCCTCGCTCAGCCGCGCGAACGCGTGCAGGTCGGTGAGGCGGCCGTCCAGCGGCAACTGGTCCATCTTGAAGTCGCCGGTGGCCACGACCAGGCCCGCAGGGGTGCGGATGGCGACCGCGAGGGCGTCCGGGATCGAGTGGTTGACCGCGATGAACTCGCAGTCGAAGACGCCGATGCGCTCGCGCTGCCCCTCGACCACCTCGAGGGTGTACGGGCGGATGCGGTGCTCCTGGAGCTTCGCCTCGATCAGCGCGAGGGTCAGCTTGGAACCGATGAGCGGGATGTCCGGCTTCAGGCGCAGCAGGTACGGGACGCCGCCGATGTGGTCCTCGTGGCCGTGCGTGAGCACGATGCCCTCGATGTCGTCCAGGCGGTCCCGGAGCGTGGTGAAGTCCGGCAGGATCAGGTCGATGCCCGGCTGCTCCTCCTCGGGGAAGAGGACGCCGCAGTCGACGATGAGCAGGCGGCCGCCGTACTCGAAGACCGTCATGTTGCGGCCGATCTCGCCGAGGCCGCCGAGAGGGGTGACCCGCAGGGCGCCCTTCGGGAGCTTGGGCGGGGTGCCGAGTTCGGGATGCGGATGACTCAAAAGACTCTCCTTACCACGCGCGCCACGTACCGCTGAGGCACGTGGCGCGCATGTCATTCGTGCACTTGCTGTTGTCTTGGGTCGTGCTCGGGCGAGTCGCCTCGCCTGTTCAGTTGTGAAGTCCGTGGTTACAGCTCTACCCCGCCGGCGGCGAGATCGATCTTGAGCTGTGCCGTCTCCTGCGCCGTCAGCTCCACCATCGGCAGGCGCAGCGGCCCGGCCGGCAGGCCCTGGAGCGTCAGGGCGGCCTTCGTGGTGATCACGCCCTGGGTGCGGAACATGCCGGTGAAGACCGGGAGCAGCCGCTGGTGGATCTCCGTGGCCTTCTGGACGTCGCCGCTTAGGTGCGCCTCGATGAGGGACCTGAGCTCCGGGGTGACCACGTGGCCGACCACCGAGACGAAGCCGACGGCTCCGACCGAGAGGAGCGGCAGGTTGAGCATGTCGTCGCCCGAGTACCAGGCGAGCCCGGATTCGGCGATGGCCCAGCTCGCCCGGCCCAGGTCCCCCTTGGCGTCCTTGTTGGCGACGATCCGGGGGTGCTCGGCCAGCCGTACGAGGGTCTCCGTGTCGATGGGGACGCCGCTGCGGCCGGGGATGTCGTACAGCATCACGGGCAGGCCGGTGGAGTCGGCGACGGCCGTGAAGTGCCGCAGCAGGCCCTCCTGCGGCGGCTTGTTGTAGTACGGCGTGACGGCCAGGAGGCCGTGGGCGCCGGAGCGCTCGGCCGTCCGGGCCAGCTCGACGCTGTGCCGGGTGTCGTTGGTGCCGACGCCGGCGACGACGTGCGCCCGGTCGCCGACCGCGTCGAGCACCGCCCGTACGAGCTGGTCCTTCTCCGCGTCACTGGTGGTCGGGGACTCACCGGTGGTGCCGTTCACGATCAGGCCGTCGTTGCCCGCGTCCACCAGGTGGGAGGCGAGCCGCTGGGCGCCGTCGAGGTCGAGAGCGCCGTCCGCCGTGAAGGGCGTGACCATAGCGGTGAGGACCCGCCCGAAGGGGGTCTGCGGAGTGGAGATCGGAGCCATGGGTAACACGCTACTCGCTGCTCAACGCGCGGGGTCCCCTCGGGGGGACGGGGAGGAGGAGCCCGGCACTGCCTGCTCGGGGGTTCAAGCAGTGCCGGGTCCGTTCGTTCAGCCTAGATGAACTTCCGGAAACCCCGCAATACGGACACCGCCTACGGGGCCACCCGTCCGTTCTTGTTGAACGCCGCGTGCGTGAGCGGCATGAGCCGCGCCCAGTGCGCCTCCATCTGCTCGCCGACCATCTCGATCTCGCGCTGCGGGAAGGACGGGACCTTCGCCAGCTCGTGCTGGGTGCGCAGCCCGAGGAAGTGCATCAGGGAGCGGGCGTTGCAGGTGGCGTACATGGTCGAGAAGAGGCCGACGGGCAGGACCGCGCGGGCCACTTCGCGGGCGACTCCGGCGGCGAGCATCTCCTGGTAGGCCGCGTACGCCTGGCGGTAGGAGTCCTCCATGGCGCGGACCGTGAGGTCGTGCTGCTCCTCGGTGCCCTCGACGAACTCGTACTTGCCGGGGCGGCCCCGCTGGACCAGCTTGCGGGAGGCTCCGGGGACGTAGAAGACCGGCTCCAGCTCCCTGTAGCGGCCCGACTCCTCGTTGTAGGACCAGCCCACGCGGTGCCGCATGAACTCGCGGAAGACGAAGATCGGGGCGCTGATGAAGAAGGTCATCGAGTTGTGCTCGAACGGGCTGCCGTGCCGGTCCCGCATGAGGTAGTTGATGAGCCCCTTGGAGCGCTCCGGGTCCTTGGTGACCTCGGCGAGCGACTGCTCGCCGGCCGTGGAGACGCGGGCGGCGAAGAGCACGTCCGCGTCGCCCGCGGCGCTCTTGACCAGGTCGACGGTGACGTCGCTGCGGAAGTGGGGCTGTGCGGGTTCGGGGGTGTCGGTCACCGACAGGGGTCCTTCCAATGGCGTCGCTGGGCGGCGACCACTTTACGGGCCTCGGGGTCCGGACATGCACGAGGCGGGGGCGGGCAGCCGTTCGGGGAGTCGTGGAAACGACACGGCGATTTCGGGCACCGATCGGGCCTGTCGTACGTCTGACTCATTAGCAGCATCCGTCACTGCGATCAAGGAGAGTTTCCTCATGTTCCGCCGGCGTGAATCCGTCCCGTTCTCGTTCGTTGCCGAGGCCGACCGATTCCGCAGTAATGTCACTCCCCCGCCCGCCGCCCGTGCCACCGTCCCCGAACTGCTCGGGCGCTCCCTCGTCGGGCTGACCGTGGTCGCCGGTCTCGTGGGCTCCCTGCTGCTGGGGCTACCGGCGCTCGATTCCGGGCAGTCCGCCTCGCACGGCAAGCAGTCCGAGGCGTCCCAGGACCGCTGACTCGTACGGACCCCCTGGGGTGGTCGGGCCTCCGGCACTCTCGGTAGCCTCACCGGGCACAGCAATCGAGCGTGCTTGTGAGTGAGGATGAGTCGTGCCCCTGCCCTTTCTGACGGCCGACCGCGCATTCGACGCGAGCGCGGAGGACGTCGCGCTGCCGTTCGACGACCACGACAGTTGGCGGCGGCCCTACCGCCCCGGCCCGTGGCGGGTCGCGGCGGCGGCCGGCCTTCTGCTGCTGGCGTCGTTCGTACTGCTCGCGGCCATGATCATCGGTCTGGCCGGCGGGCCTTCGGGGGCCCTCGCGTGTCTCGTGCCGGCCGCCGCGGCGATCGCCGCGGCACTGCGGCTGCTGCGGGTCGGCGCGTGGGTCAGCCGCCACGGCGTACGGCGTGTCGGCTTCCTGCGCACCACCACGGTGCCGTGGGACGGCACGTCGGCGGTCCGCACGGTCCAGCAGCCCGTGAAGTGGATGGGCCTTCCCCGCACGGTCCAGGGCCAGGCGCTCGTCGTGGTCCGGCGCGGTGGTGAGGCGCTGCCGCCGCTGGCCACCGACCACAACGCGGACTTCCTGGGCCGCCAGGAGGCCTTCGAACGGGCCACGGACGCGGTGGAGGCCTGGGCGGACGAGTACCGCCCCGTCTAGCCGTCCAGGGGGCGGCCGGGCGCATCCCGGCCGCTGCCGTGAAAAGGGGTGGGGGGGGGGGGGGGGGGGGGGGGGGTGGCCCCCCCACCACGCCCCCCCCCCCCCCCCCGCGGAGGACCACTCGGTCAGCCTCGGGGGGGGGGGCAGAGAGAGACGAAGAA
>NZ_JBVJCD010000108.1:0-5323 GCF_055588985.1 Streptomyces sp. NPDC041970 | reverse complement strand
CTTTTTTCGTCGTGTCCCCCCCCCCCCCCCCCCCCCCCCCCCCCCCCCCCCCCCCCCCCCCCCCCCCCCCCCCCCCGCAGCGGGTCAGACGTGGACGCCGAAGTCCTGCGCGATGCCGCGCAGACCCGAGGCGTACCCCTGGCCGATGGCGCGGAACTTCCACTCGGCGCCGTTGCGGTACAGCTCGCCGAAGACCATCGCGGTCTCCGTCGAGGCGTCCTCGCTCAGGTCGTAGCGGGCCAGCTCGGCGTTGTCGGCCTGGTTGACCACGCGGATGTAGGCGTTGCGCACCTGGCCGAAGCTCTGCTGCCGGCTCTCGGCCTCGTAGATCGAGACCGGGAAGACGATCTTGTGGACGTCGGCGGGGACCCTGGACAGGTCCACCTTGACGACCTCGTCGTCGCCCTCGCCCTCACCGGTGAGGTTGTCGCCGGTGTGCTCGACGGAGCCGTCCGGGCTCTTGAGGTTGTTGAAGAAGACGAAATTGCCGTCGTGGCCGACCTTGCCCTCGGCGTTCGTCAGCAGTGCGCTGGCGTCGAGGTCGAAGTCGCCGCCGGTGGTGGTGCGGGCGTCCCAGCCCAGACCGACGATGACCGCGGTCAGGTTGGGCGCGGCCTTGGTCAGCGAGACGTTGCCGCCCTTGCTGAGGCTGACTCCCACGAGTCCTCCCGTTGTTTTCTCAGGGGCCGGCAGAGTCCAGCGTCCCCGTGTTCGTTGGCATCGGATCAACGTTTGGATACTAGTGACCGGTTCCCGGCCAAAACAGGCTTTTGACCGCGCGCGGCCGGGAAGGGGCCGGCCGCGGGCCGCGACGGACCCCGGCCACGCCGGACCGCCGCCATGGCCCGCCCCCGCCCCGTGCGCCGCGCCCGGCCTCAGAGCGCCGCGAGCGCCTTCGTGTACTCGTTCAGGTCCCGCGCGTCCGGCAGGCCGTTCACGACGCTCCAGCGGACGACGCCCGCCTTGTCGATGACGAAGGTGCCGCGCACCGCGCACCCCTTGTCCTCGTCGAAGACGCCGTAGGCCCGCGAGGTCTCGCCGTGCGGCCAGAAGTCCGACAGCAGCGGGTACTCCAGCCCCTCCTGCTCGGCGAAGACCCGCAGGGTGTGGATGGAGTCGTTGGAGACGGCGAGGAGCTGGGTGTCGTCGTTCTCGAAGCGGGGCAGCTCGTCGCGGAGCGCGCACAGCTCGCCCGTGCAGACGCCGGTGAAGGCGAACGGGTAGAAGACGAGCACGACGTTCTTCTCGCCGCGGAACTCCGAGAGCCGCACGGTCCGGCCGTGGTTGTCCTTGAGCTGGAAGTCCGGTGCCTCGGTGCCGACCTCGATCGTCATGGAACACGCATCCCTTCGCCGTTTCTCCACACCCCGGCTCAGGTCCGTCCGGGTGATTCCCACCCTACGGGGCGCTCTGCGGCGGCGTGGCGCGTCCGGGCCGGGCGTGCGAGGGCCCCCGGAGGCGCGGGCGGCGTCTCCGGGGGCCCGGATGGTGCAAGAGTGGTTCAGCGCTTGGCCTTGGCCCCCTTGGGGGTGACCAGACGGCTGCCCGTCCAGTCCTTGCCCGCGCTGATGCTCTTGGTCTGGGCGAGACCGGCTGTCTGGGCAGCCTCGTTGATGTCGCTCGGTTCGACGTATCCGTCACGGCCGGTCTTCGGCGTCATCAGCCAGACCGTACCGCCGTCCTCGATCAGACCAATGGCATCCACCAGCGCGTCCGTAAGGTCGCCGTCCTCGTCACGGAACCAGAGCAGGACGACGTCGGCGACGTCGTCGTAGTCCTCGTCGACGAGTTCCTGGCCGGTAGTGGCCTCAATGCCCTCACGGAGCTCCAGCTCGACGTCGTCGTCGTAGCCGATCTCCTGGACCACCTGTCCGGGCTCGAACCCCAGGCGTGCTGCCGGGTTGGTCCGCTCCTCCGCGTGGTCCGCGGTCGCGCTCACGGGTTGCCTCCTGATCATGTCTTCGGAAAAAGCTGCCCTCGCGCGTGCGCGGGGCGTTGGCCGTAGTCCACACGGGCTCGGCGGATCGCGCAAGTACCCGGCGTGCGAGACCGCCCATACAGTGACGTTCCCTGCCACGTCGCCGCAAGTTCTGGCATGTCCCTCCGGGCTCCGCCAGGGTCGCCCCTGGATCGTCCCGGTTGTGTACGTCCTTCCTCAGCTTATGCCGTTTCGCTCCGCTGGTCGGAGTCGAGCGGCCTCGGGGAACGCTTGACCGCCCTGGGCGTAAGGTTGCGGTTTGCCCGCGTCCGGCCGCGCCCGGCCGAGGTTTTCCGCCCGTCGACGAGTTTTTCGCGGCCTTCGGGTTACCCGAGGGTAAAGATGACGTCCGGGCGCTCGCGGTAGCACGATGGAGGCGGCGCGCACAGAGTTGTCCCAGGGGGCGCGTCCCCCGTGACGGGCCCCGTAGAGCACCATCGAACAGCGAAGGAACAGTGTGGCTTCCGGACTCGATCGCAACCCGATCATCATTGGCGGCCTTCCGAGCCAGGTCCCGGATTTCGATCCGGAGGAGACGCGCGAATGGCTCGACTCCCTCGACGCCGCCGTCGACGAGCGCGGCCGTGAGCGGGCCCGCTACCTGATGCTCCGGCTCATCGAGCGTGCGCGCGAGAAGCGCGTCGCGGTGCCGGAGATGCGCAGCACGGACTACGTGAACACGATCGCCACGAAGGACGAGCCGTTCTTCCCCGGCGACGAGGAGATCGAGCGGAAGATCCTCAACGCGACCCGCTGGAACGCCGCCGTGATGGTCTCGCGGGCGCAGCGTCCCGGCATCGGCGTCGGCGGCCACATCGCCACCTTCGCCTCCTCTGCCTCGCTGTACGACGTGGGCTTCAACCACTTCTTCCGGGGCAAGGACGGGGGCGACGGCGGCGACCAGATCTTCTTCCAGGGCCACGCCTCCCCCGGCATCTACGCCCGCGCCTTCCTGCTGGACCGGTTGAGCGAGGCGCAGCTCGACGGGTTCCGCCAGGAGAAGTCGAAGGCCCCGAACGGCCTCTCCAGCTATCCGCACCCGCGGTCGATGCCGGACTTCTGGGAGTTCCCGACCGTCTCGATGGGCCTCGGCCCGCTCGGGGCGATCTACCAGGCGCGGATGAACCGCTACATGGAGGCGCGCGGGATCGCGGACACCTCCCGGTCGCACGTGTGGGCGTACCTGGGCGACGGCGAGATGGACGAGCCGGAGTCGCTGGGCCAGTTGTCCATCGCGGCCCGTGAGGGCCTGGACAACCTGACCTTCGTCGTCAACTGCAACCTCCAGCGGCTCGACGGCCCGGTGCGCGGCAACGGCAAGATCATCCAGGAGTTGGAGTCGCAGTTCCGCGGGGCCGGCTGGAACGTCATCAAGCTGGTCTGGGACCGCTCCTGGGACCCGCTGCTCGCGCAGGACCGCACGGGCATCCTGGTGAACAAGCTGAACACCACGCCGGACGGCCAGTTCCAGACGTACGCCACGGAGACCGGGGCCTACATCCGCGAGCACTTCTTCGGCGACGACCCGCGGCTGCGGGACATGGTCAAGGACATGTCCGACCAGCAGATCCTGCACCTGGGCCGCGGTGGCCACGACCACCGCAAGGTCTACGCGGCGTACGCGGCGGCCAAGGCGCACAAGGGCCAGCCGACGGTGATCCTCGCGCAGACGGTCAAGGGCTGGACGCTGGGGCCGAACTTCGAGGGCCGCAACGCCACCCACCAGATGAAGAAGCTGACGGTCGAGGACCTCAAGCGCTTCCGGGACCGGCTGCACATCCCGATCACCGACCGGCAGTTGGACGAGGGGTATCCGCCTTACTACCATCCGGGGCGCGATTCCGAGGAGATCCAGTACATGCACGACCGCCGCCGGAGTCTGGACGGTTACGTCCCGACCCGCGTGGTGCGTGCCGCGGCGCTGCCCGTACCCGGGGACAAGACGTTCGCGGCGGCGAAGAAGGGATCGGGCCAGCAGTCGATCGCCACCACCATGGCGTTCGTCCGGATCCTGAAGGACCTCATGCGGGACAAGGAGATCGGCCGGCGTTTCGTGCTGATCGCGCCCGATGAGTACCGCACGTTCGGCATGGACGCCTTCTTCCCGAGTGCGAAGATCTACAACCCGCTGGGTCAGCAGTACGAGGCGGTCGACCGTGATCTGCTGCTCGCGTACAAGGAGTCCCCGACGGGGCAGATGCTGCACGACGGCATCTCCGAGGCGGGCTGCACGGCCTCGCTGGTCGCGGCGGGCTCGGCCTACGCGACGCACGGCGAGCCGATGATCCCGGTGTACGTCTTCTACTCGATGTTCGGGTTCCAGCGCACCGGCGACCAGTTCTGGCAGATGGCCGACCAGTTGTCGCGCGGCTTCGTGCTCGGCGCGACCGCCGGGCGTACGACGCTGACCGGTGAGGGGCTCCAGCACGCGGACGGCCACTCGCAGTTGCTCGCCTCGACGAACCCGGCCTGTGTCGCCTACGACCCGGCCTACGGCTTCGAGATCGCGCACATCGTCAAGGACGGTCTGCGCCGGATGTACGGCGGGACGCCCGAGGAGAACGAGGACGTCTTCTACTACCTCACCGTCTACAACGAGCCGATCCAGCACCCGGCGGAGCCGGAGGACGTGGACGTCGAGGGCATCCTCAAGGGCATCCACCGCTTCAGCGCCGGCGAGAAGGGCGAGATCCCGGCCCAGATCATGGCGTCCGGCGTGGCGGTCCCCTGGGCGCTGGAGGCGCAGCGCATCCTCGCGGACGAGTGGAACGTCAGGGCGGACGTCTGGTCGGCGACCTCCTGGAACGAGCTGCGCCGCGAGGCCGTGGACGTCGAGCGGCACAACCTGCTGCACCCGGAGGAGGAGCAGCGCGTCCCGTACGTGACGCGCAAGCTCGGCGGGGCGCAGGGCCCGTTCGTGGCGGTCTCGGACTGGATGCGCTCGGTGCCGGACCAGATCGCACGCTGGGTGCCGGGGCCGTACCAGTCGCTGGGCGCGGACGGCTTCGGCTTCGCGGACACCCGCGGCGCGGCGCGCCGGTACTTCCACATCGACGCGCAGTCCATCGTGCTGGCCGTGCTCACGGAGCTGGCCAAGGAGGGCCGGATCGACCGGTCCGCGCTGAAGACGGCGATCGACCGCTACGAGCTGCTGGACGTGGCCGCGGCGGAGCCGGGCCCGGCGGGCGGCGACGCGTAGCGCGTACGGCGGGAGCGGCGCGGGGGGGGGGGGGGGGGGGGGGGGGACCCCCCCCCCCCGCGGTTTCTGGGCGCGGAGGTCGGTTTTCCCCACATTTGCAGAACCCCCACCAGGAGAGGGGTGGGGGGACCCAGGGCTTCCCCCCC
>NZ_JBVJCD010000107.1:0-7793 GCF_055588985.1 Streptomyces sp. NPDC041970 | reverse complement strand
CCCCCCCCCCCCCCCCCCCCCCCCCCCCCCCCCCCCCCCCCCCCCCCCCCCCCCCCCCCCCCCCCCCCCCCCCCCCCCCCCCCCCCCCCCCGCGCGCGGAGCCGGAGCCCGCGCGCTTGCGCGTCACCGGTGGCGGGGGCCGCGCCCTCGCGGTTCACCGGTGGCGGGGGCTTACGCACTCCGGGCCGCGCGCACTCGCGGAGCAGGCGTGGCCGGGCATGGGCCCCGCGCCTCACCGGTTGCCGGGGTTCGTGCTCCCGCGCTTCACCGACCGCCGGGTCCCGTGCTCCCGCGCTTCACCAGTGGCCGGGGTGCCGCGCCCCCCGCGCTTCACCGACCACCGGGGCTGCGCCCTTGCGCCTCACCACCCGCCGGGCGTGCTGCACCGACCGGTCGGGACCGGTGCTTCACCGACCTCCGGGGCCCGTGCCTGCGCTGTGCAGCAGCGGCCTGGCGCGCCTCACCAACCGTCGGGACCCCTGCTTCACCGACCGCCGGGTCCTGCGCCCTCGCGGTCCGTCAGCGGCCGGGTTCCGGCCCCCGCGGCTCACCAGCGGCCGGGCCGGCGCCTCACCGACCACCGGCTTGCCTTGCCCCCGCCTCACCATCCGCCGGGATCCCGCCCGTCCACGGCGAAGACCGACCCGTCCGGGGCGCCGCCCACGACGACGTGCCCCGCCGCCACGGGCGCGGGCAGATCGGAGGCGTACGTCAACCGGCCCTCCCGCAGCCGCGCGCGGGTCTGCCCCAGCAGCGTCCCCCGGTTCGCGTCGACGGCCAGCAGCCGCCCGTCCGCGGCGGAGAAGTACAGCCGGCCGCCCTCACCGAGCACCGGGGCCGACGCGCGCCCCACCCCCGTCTCCAACCGCCACAGTTCGGCCCTCCCCGCACCCGGCGCGGTGTCCACGGCCAGCAGCGAACCGCCCCGCGCCAGCAGGTACGCGGCGTCCCCGCCCATCACCACCTGCGGCTCGCTCATCCGGAAGGGCAGCGGGACACGGGCGAGGGCCCGCGCACCGGGGTCGTAGCGGACCAGCCCGACGGTCTCCGAGGCGGCGTTCATCGAGGTGAGGACCAGCTCCCCGGCCCCCGCCGTGCCGACCGGGGTCAGCATCCCGTCCAGCCGCCGCTGCCAGGCCGTCCGCCCGCTCGACGCGTTCACGGCGGTGACCAGGGTCGTCCCGCCCGAGGGTGCGTGCTCGAAGGCGTAGACGAGCCGGGACACCGTGTCGTACAGCGCGAGGTCGGGCCGCCGGTGGCCCGGCAGCGCGTGCCGCCACCGCACCGCGCCGCTCGCGCCGTCGAGCGCCGTCACCCTGCCGTCGTCCGCGACGAGCAGCAGGGCGTCGCCCGCCGGGAACGCGGCGTCCGGGCGCGCGGCGACACCCGTGTGCCGCACCGGAACGCCCTTCACCGGGTCGTACGCGCGCAGCTTCCCGTCCGGCCCGGCTCCCAGCACGACACCGCCCGACACGATCGGCGCGGAGGCGGTCTCCGGCGAGGCGCCGCGCGCCGTCCACAGGACGCGGCCGTCCGCCGGATCGATCCGGGACGTGCCGACCCCCGGCACCGCGCAGTACAGGGCCGCGCCCGGACCCGCCGATACGCAGGCCGGGGTGGCGCTGGCGCCGGCGGGCCGCAGCGCGGTGCTCCAGGGTGCGAAGGCGGGCCCGGCCTCCCGCGCCCCGGCGCCGCCCCCCGCGCGCGGCGAGCCGCCGCCCCACACCGTGAAGGCCCCCGCGCCCGCCCCCGCGACCAGCAGGAGCAGCACGGCTGCCGCGACGAGCCGCCCGCGCCCGAAGCGCCCGCGCCGCGCCGGGGCGGGCTGCCGCACGTGCGTCGGAGTCTCCGCGCCGTCCGCGCCCCCGGCCGCCGGCACCACGGCCGTCGCCACGGGCCGCCGCTGGGCGGGCAGGAACGCCGCCGCCTCGTACGACGGCGGCAGCAGCGCCCCCATCACCTCGTCCGGCGTGGGCCGGTCGGCCGGGTCCTTCGCCAGGCACCGGCCGACCAGCGCCTTCAGGTCCTCGGGCACCCCGCTCAGGTCCGGTTCGTCGTGCACCACCTGGTACGCCACGATGTACGGGCTGTCCGAGTCGAACGGCCCCCGCCCGGTCGCCGCGTGCACCAGCACCGCGCCCAGCGCGAACACGTCCGCCGCCGGCCCGACCTGGCGCGGGCGCTGGAACTGCTCGGGCGCCATGTAGGGCGGCGAGCCGATCAGCTTCCCGGTCTCGGTGCGCAGATCGCTGTCGTAGGGGCGCGAGATCCCGAAGTCGATGACCTTGGGGCCGGCGTCGGAGAGCAGCACGTTGCTCGGCTTCAGGTCCCGGTGGACGACCCCGGCCCGGTGGATGTCCCGCAGCGCCTCGGCGAGCCCGGTCGTCAGCCGGCGCAGCGCGGCGGGGGACAGGGGGCCGTTCCGCTTCACCTGCTCGGAGAGCGTGGGGCCGGGCACGTACAGGGTCGCCATCCACGGCCGTACGGCGTCCGGGTCGGCGTCGACGACGGGCGCGGTGAACGCCCCGCTCACCCGCCGGGCGGCCGCCACCTCCTGCCGGAAGCGGGCCCTGAACTCGGCGTCCGCCGCGTACGGCGCGTGCACCACCTTCACCGCGAGCTGGAGCCCCGAGGCGGAGCGCGCCAGATGGACGACGCCCATGCCTCCCGAGCCGAGGCGCGCCTCAAGGCGGTACGCACCGGCGTACTGCGGAAACTCCGCTTCCGGATGCACTCCGGTCCCTGACAGCGGCGGCACCGTCCACCCCCGTGTGTTCGTGCGCAGCGCGACGCACGGAGCCTAGTCGATGGTGCGTGCGGGGAGCGCGGGGCTTGTTAGCCTGCGCGTCGTACGCATCGTTTCTCGACGGGGGAGGCCCGAATGGGCGTGGGAGAGCACACCGGACAACCGGAGCGGACGGCGGCCGAGGGGGACGTGCGGGAGGAGACCGTCACCGCGGCCGGCTACCCGACCTACCCGATCGCTCCGGGCTACCAGGTCAACGTCCGCACCGGCCCCGGCACCAGCTACCGCATCGTCCGGACCCTGCCGTACGGGCAGCGTGTCCCGATCTACTGCCAGAAGCCGGGCGAGCGGGTCGCCGGCCCCTACGGCACGTCCAACCTCTGGGACAACATCGCCAACGGCCAGTTCGTCTCGGACGCCTACGTCCGCACCGGCAGTGACGGCTACATCGCTCCGCGCTGCGACTGACCGGCCGCCCGCGAAACCGGGAGCACCGGGGATAATCGACCTCGTGAGCGAGAACAGCGAACTCCCCGGCGCCCCCGCCCCGACCGCCGGAGCGACGCCCTCCGACGGTACGGCTCCGGGCCCGCGGCCCGAGCCCATCCGCTTCTTCGGCACGACGTGGGTCGACCACGACGGCGGCTACGGGCTGCGGCGCGCCGGCGTCGCGGCGGGCTCCCTCGCCGCGGCGGTCGCCGCCTGCTTCGTCCTGCGCTTCGCCTACCAGGGGTTGCAGATCGCGGAGGTCGGCGGCCTCGTCGCGATGCTGGTGATCGGGATGTTCTCGGTGTGCAGCGCCATCGCGTTCCGCAAGACCTGGGAGGGTTTCAACGCCCGCCCGCAGGACCCGGCCCGCGAGGACGCCCTGCGCGGCCTGAAGTCGATCGGGTTCATCGGCTCGCTGCTCGCCTACTTCGTCCGCTCGCTGACGGAGGCCCCCGGCGAGAAGCTGCGCCGCGCCGAGTACGAGACGGCCCGCGCCCGCTACGAGAAGCGCCGCTCGACCCGCACCGGCAACCCGGCCGCCCGCAAACCACCCCGCCGCAAGGGCGCGAAGCGCGCCTGACTCGCGCACGCGCCGCCCCGACGCACGCGCGCGTGCCCGGCGTGCGCGCTTGCCCGAGAGCGCGCGCCTGCCCGGCGCGTGCGCCGAGCCCACGTGTACGCCGGCTCGGCGTACGCCTTTGACCGGCGCCCGCGCCCGCCCCGCACACGTCCGCCCGCTCACGCCCGACCCCGCGCCGGCCCGGTGGACGCGCTTGCCCGGCGTGTATGTCCGCCTCACGTGCGCGCCGGCCCGATGTACGTGTCTGCCCGGAGTACGCCTTGACCGGCGTACGCGCCTGGTCGGTGCGTGCGGTGGCCCGAGGTGTGCCCTTGACCGGTGTACGCGCCTGGGTGGCATGGGTGCCTGCCGCACCTGCACGCCTGCCCTAGGTGCACGCCCGCCCGCCCGGCGTACGCCTTTGACCGGCGCTCGCGCCCTTCCCCTGAGCCGCTGGCCGCACGCTGCCGCACGGGGGCCCCGCACGCTGCCGCACCCGGTCGGCCCGCGGCAGATCGCCGGCGCCCGCGCCCTTCCCCTGAGCCGCTGGCCGCACGCCGCCGCACGGGGGCCCCGCACGCTGCCGCACGGGGGCCCCGCACGCTGCCGCACCCGGTCGGCCCGCGCCAGATCTGCGCCTGGAGCTCCCTGCCCCCGCACCCCTCTGCCCCACGCGCGGGCCGGACCTGGGCCCGAGCCTGCCCTGCGCCCGAGCCGGACCCGTGCACGGGCCTGTCCTGCATCCGCACCTACCCCGCGCCCGTGCTTCGCCGGACCCGTGCCCGCTCCGGACCCGTGCCCGCGCAACCCCCGTACCCCCCGCCCCGCGCCCCCCCGCCCCGCGCACGCCCCACCCGAGCCGCTCCCCGCACGCCGCCGCACGGGCTGTCCGCACGCTGCCGCACCAGTAGCCCGCACCCTCCCGCGCCTCCCGGAGCATCCGAACCTTCCCGTACGGCCCCTTCCGTCCGTACGACCCCTTCCCGTACGGCCGCCCCCACCGGCGTGACGCAGACCCGCCATTCCCCGCCACCCATGACGACCCCGGCCGGCCCCGCCCCCGCGCCCTCGGTCGATCCGCGAGGCCCTGCCCCTTGACGGGCTGGCCTGGCGGGCGAAGAATTCATCACATGATGAATTCTATGGACGAGGAGACGCCGACCGGCCCCGGACCCTCGCTCGCGGCCCGCGGCCTCACCGTCGTACGCGGTGACCGCACGGTCCTGCACGGCCTCGACTTCACCGTCACGCGCGGTCGCGTCACCGGCCTCCTCGGCCCCTCCGGCTGCGGGAAGACCACCCTCATGCGCACCGTGGTCGGCGCCCAGGCCCGCGCCACCGGCGCCCTCGACGTGCTCGGCCGCCCCGCCGGGGACCCGAGGCTGCGCGACCGCGTCGGCTACGTCACCCAGGCGCCCTCCGTCTACACCGACCTCACCGTCCGGCAGAACCTCGCCTACTTCGCCGCCGTCCTGCGCCCCGGCCGCGCCCACCGGGGCGACCGTGCCGACGCCGTCGCCCGCGCGATCGAGGACGTCGACCTCACCGGCTACGCCGACGCCCTCGTCGGAGCCCTCTCCGGCGGCCAGCGCAGCCGCGTCTCCCTGGCCGTGGCCCTGCTCGGCACCCCGGAGCTGCTGGTCCTGGACGAGCCGACCGTCGGCCTCGACCCGGTGCTCCGCCGCGACCTGTGGGCCCTCTTCCACCGTCTGGCCGCCGACCGGGGCGCCGCCCTCCTCATCTCCTCGCACGTCATGGACGAGGCCGAGCGCTGCCACCGGCTCCTCCTGATGCGCGCGGGCCGGCTCCTCGCCGAGGACACCCCGGCCGCGCTGCGCCGCCGCACCGGTACGGACACGGTCGAGGAGGCGTTCCTCCGCCTGGTCGACGCTGCCGGAGCCCCCCTCTCACCCGCCACCGAGGAGACCGCCCGATGACGACCGCCGCCCGGACCCCGCGCCCCGCCCCGCTCAACCCCTCCCGCGCCACCGCCACCGCGACCCGTGTCCTGCGCCAGTTGGCCCACGACCCCCGTACGGTCGCCCTTCTGCTGCTCGTCCCGGTCCTGCTGATCGCGCTGCTCCGGTACGTCTTCGACGGTGGCCCCGCGACCTTCGACTCCGTCGGGGCCTCGCTGCTCGGCGTCTTCCCGCTGATCACGATGTTCCTGGTGACCTCGATCGCCACCCTGCGCGAACGCACCTCGGGCACCCTCGAACGCCTTCTGGCCCTCCCGCTCGGCAAGGGCGACCTCATCGCGGGCTACGCCCTCGCGTTCGGCGCGGTCGCGGTCCTCCAGTCGGCGCTGGCGACCGCCGTCGCCATCGGGCTGCTGGGCCTGGACGTCGCGGGCTCGCCCTGGCTGCTGCTCCTGGTCGCCCTGCTCGACGCCCTGCTCGGCACCGCGCTCGGCCTGTTCGTCTCCGCGTTCGCCGCGTCCGAGTTCCAGGCGGTCCAGTTCATGCCGGCGGTGATCTTCCCCCAGCTCCTGCTGTGCGGCCTGTTCGTCCCGCGCGAGGCGATGCACCCCGCCCTGGAGGCCGTCTCCGCCGTCCTGCCCCTGTCCTACGCGGTCGACGGCATGAACCAGGTCCACGAGCACACCGCCGTCACCGGGGACTTCGTCCGGGACATCGCCGTCGTCGCGGGCAGCGCCCTCCTGGTCCTCTGCGTGGGCGCGGTCACCCTCCGCCGCCGCACGCCCTGACAGGGCCGGTGCGAGGATGACGCGGACACGCGTCCGACCAGCACCAGCGCACCGCCCGGAGGGTGAACGCATGACCCAGACAGTCGCAGTCCTCGGCACCGGCAAGATCGGTGAGGCCCTTCTCAGCGGCATGATCCGGGCGGGCTGGCGGCCGGCCGACCTCCTGGTGACCACCCGCCGGAGCGACCGCGCCCAGGAGCTGCGCACGCGGTACGGGGTCGAGTCCGTCACCAACGCGGAGGCGGCCGGGAGCGCGGACATCCTCATCCTCGCGGTCAAGCCGCAGGACATGGGCACGCTCCTGGACGAGCTCTCCCCGCACGTCACCGCCGACCGGCTGGTCATCAGCGCGGCGGCCGGCATCACGACCGCGTTCATCGAGGACCGGCTCACCCCGGACACCCCGGTCGTCCGCGTCATGCCCAACACCCCGGTCGTCGTCGACGAGGGGATGTCCGTCATCTCGGCCGGCAGCCACGCCACCGCGGCCCACCTCGCCGCGGCGGAGGAGATCTTCGGCGGGGTCGGCAAGACCCTGCGCGTCCCGGAGTCCCAGCAGGACGCCGCCACCGCGCTCTCGGGCTCCGGTCCCGCCTACTTCTACTTCCTGGTCGAGGCGATGACGGACGCGGGCATCCTGCTGGGGCTGCCCCGCGCCCAGGCCCACGACCTCATCGTCCAGGCCGCCATCGGGGCCGCCGTCATGCTCCGGGACAGCGGCGAGCACCCGGTCAAGCTCCGCGAGGCCGTCACCAGCCCGGCCGGGACCACCATCAGCGCCATCCGCGAGCTGGAGAACCACGGTGTACGGGCGGCTCTCATCGCCGCCCTGGAGGCCGCCCGCGACCGGAGCCGCGAACTGGCCTCCGGCAACGGCTGAGCCCCCGCCCCCGCCCGCCGCCGACCCCCGGCCGACGCCGTACCGGCCGGGGGTTGACACGCCCCGAGCAGATCCGTAGTGTGCTCCGAGTTGTCCGACGTGAGCGCCGACTCCGGTCGGTCCCCGGACAACCATTCCGCAAGGCCTACGACAAGTGAGCGACCTCGTGTCGCGTGCTTTTTCGTGTGCCCGCGCGAAATGAGGAATCCGCGTTCGAAGGAACGCACCCCGATTAGCGTCGGGCCCCAGGATTCCGCTAAAGTCTCACTCGTCGGAACGGCCCAACAGCCGGAAAGACGAATCCCGCTGACTGGGAATCAGGCCCGAAAGGATCTGATAGAGTCGGAACCGCCGGAAAGGGAGAGCGCGAAAGCGCAGGATCTGGAAAGCATCCCGCTTCGACCGGGAATCG
>NZ_JBVJCD010000106.1:0-7854 GCF_055588985.1 Streptomyces sp. NPDC041970 | reverse complement strand
ACCCCAAGGGCCTCCTCTTCCACAGACACCAGAAAGAGGCCCAAAAGCAGGATCAAGGGATGAACAAAAAAGAACTCCCACCTTTCGGCGCCCCCGGGGGGGGCCCCCCCCCCCCCCCCCCCCCCCCCCGCTCCTTTCCAGCAAGTGAAAGCCGTGAATTCCGGGGTGCGCCCCGGACCCGCGATGGAAGGTCAGCCACGTGTCTGCCGCTGATACCAAGGCCGCCGGGCCGCCGGTCCCCGTACCGCCCGAGCCGCAGCCGACCGGAAAGCCGCCCGCCGGCGACGGCGCGCCCCGGCCGCCGCAGAGGAAGCGGAAGAAGGGGGCGCTGCTCCCGTACTTCCTGATCCTCCCGGCGATCCTGGCGATCGCCGCCGTCTACCTCTACCCCCTCGGCAAGACGGTCATCATGTCCTTCCAGGACATGGGCCGGCGTGAGCTGTGGTCCGGAGAACCCGCCCCCTGGGTCGGTTTCGAACAGTTCACCAACATCCTCGGCGACCCCGAGTTCTGGTGGGTGACCTTCCGCACGATCGTCTTCATGGCCATCTGCGTGACCCTGACCATGGGCATCGGCCTGCTGGTCGCCCTGCTCATGCGCAAGCTCTCCAACTGGGTCCGGCTGGTCCTGACGGTGGCTCTGATCGCCGCCTGGTCGATGCCGTTGATGGTGGCCGCCTCGATCTTCCGGTTCATGGCCGACTCCGACTACGGCCTGATCAACACGTTGATCGCCAAGGTCGTCGGTGAGGACTGGCTCGGCCACAACTGGTACCTCGACCCGATCCAGGGCTTCGCCATCATCACCCTGCTGGTCGTCTGGGGCGCCATCCCGTTCGTCGTCGTCACCCTGTACGCCGCCCTCACCCAGGTCCCGCAGGAGCTGGAGGAGGCCGCCGCGCTCGACGGCGCCAGCAGCTACGGCATCTACAAGTTCGTCACCTGGCCGGTCATCAAGCCGGTGTTCACCATGGTCGCCACCCTCTCGGTGATCTGGGACTTCAACGTCTTCGGCCAGATCTGGCTGCTGCGCGGCAACAAGCCGGAGCCGGAGTACGAGACCCTCGGCCTCTACTCCTACTCCAAGGCGTTCGAGTCCACCTCCTTCAGCCAGGGCACCGCCATCGCTCTGATCACGGTGCTGCTGCTGTCCGGCGTGGCCGTGTACTACCTGCGCCAGCTCATGAAGACGGGAGAGGTCGAATGAGCAGCTCGACCGAAACACAGGTGCTCCGGCCCGACCGGAAGAAGGGCCGGCTCCACTTCGACCTCCTCGGCCTCGGCATCGCCCTGGTCATGGTCTTCCCGGTCTACTGGCTGGTCATCAGCGCCCTGCGGCCCAACCGGGAGATCCGCAGCTACGACCAGACCCTGTGGCCCTCGTCGATCACCTTCGACAACTTCGTCCGGGCCACCGAGCAGCCGAACTTCGGCACCGCCATCCAGTCCAGCCTGATCGTCGCCGTGACCGCGGTGGTCGGCGGCATGATCATCGCGACGCTGGCGGCCCTGGCCATCGGGCGCTTCCGGTTCTTCGGCCGCAAGGCCCTGATCCTCATCATGATCCTGGTCCAGATGCTGCCGCCGACGGCGATGCTCATCCCGATCTACGCCCAGCTCAACGCCATGGGCGGGATCGACGAGTACTGGGGCCTGATCGTCGTCTACCTGGTCTCCACCCTGCCCTTCGCCACCATCATGATCCGCGGCTTCGTCGTGAACATCCCGGTGGAGCTGGAGGAGTCGGCGATGGTGGACGGGTGCACCCGCTTCGGGGCCTTCCGCCGCGTGATCTTCCCGCTGCTGGCCCCCGGACTCGCCGCCGCGTCGATCTTCGCCCTGGTGAACGCGTGGAACGAGTACCTCTTCGCGTACATCCTGATCAACGACAACTCCAAGTACACGCTCAACGTGTGGCTGATGACGTTCACGACCGAGCGCGGCACGGACTACGGCGCCCTCATGGCCGCCTCGACCATGATCGCCCTCCCCGTCGTCGTGTTCTTCATGATCATCCAGAAGAAGATGGCCGCGGGCCTCACATCCGGCGCCGTGAAGGGATAGTGCGGGCCCATGACCACCCTGGTTTCCACCACGGACACCGTGACGCGCGACGCGCTGGCGGTGCTCCAGCCCGGCTTCACCGGCACCACCGCCCCCGACTGGCTGCTGCGCCGCGTCGGTGAGGGACTCGCCTCCGTCGGGCTGTTCGGCCGCAACATCACCTCGCCCGAGCAGCTCGCCGCCCTCACCGAGCGGCTGCGCGCCGAGCGGGACGACATCCTCGTCGCCATCGACGAGGAGGGCGGCGACGTGACCCGCCTGGAGGTCCGCGACGGCTCCTCCTTCCCGGGGAACTTCGCCCTCGGCTCGGTGGACGACGTCCGGCTCACCCGCGCCGTCGCCCGCGAGCTGGGCCGCCGGCTCGCCGAGTGCGGCGTCAACCTCAACTGGGCGCCGTCCGCGGACGTCAACTCCGACCCCGGCAACCCGGTGATCGGCGTACGCTCCTTCGGCGCCGACCCCGCCCTGACCGCCCGGCACACCGCCGCGTACGTCGAGGGCCTCCAGGCCGCCGGCGTCGCCGCCTGCACCAAGCACTTCCCCGGCCACGGCGACACCGCGGTCGACTCGCACCACGCGCTGCCCCGCATCGACGTGGACCTGGAGACCCTGCACGCCCGCGAGCTGGAGCCCTTCCGGGCGGCCATCGCGGCGGGCACCCGGTCGGTCATGAGCGCGCACATCCTGCTGCCCGCCCTCGACCCGGAGCGCCCGGCCACCCTGAGCCCGCAGATCCTCACCGGACTGCTGCGCCGGGAGCTGGGCTACGACGGCCTGATCGTCACCGACGGCATGGAGATGGACGCCATCTCCAAGACCTACGGGATCGAGCGGGGCTCCGTCCTCGCGATCGCGGCGGGCGCCGACGCCATCTGCGTGGGCGGCGGCCTGGCCGACGAGGAGACGGTCCTGCGGCTGCGGGACGCCCTCGTGGCGGCCGTGCGCGCCGGGGAGCTGCCCGAGGAGCGGCTCGCGGACGCGGCCGCCCGAGTACGGGCCCTCGCGTCCTGGACGCAGAGGGTTCGGGGGGACGTTCCGGAGCCGGGCGCGGAAGTGCAGGAGGGGACCGCGCCCGGCACCGGAGCCGGATCGGACATCGGCCTGGTGGCCGCCCGCCGCGCGGTCCGGGTGACCGGCTCGGGCGACCGGCTGACCGGGGCGGCGTACGTCGCCGCGTTCAACCCGGTGGCGAACATCGCCGTCGGCGGGGAGACCCCGTGGGGCGTCGCCGCGGACCTGGCCCGGTTGCTGCCCGGCACCGGCACGGACACCTACAACGGCGAGAGCGCCGATCCGGCGGCGGAGGCGATCCGCGCCGCGGGGGAGCGGCGCATCGTCGCCGTCGTCCGCGACGAGCACCGGCACCCGTGGATGGGCGCCGCGCTCGACGCCCTGCTGGCGGCGCGTCCGGACACGGTCGTCGTCGAGATGGGCCTGCCCCAGTCCCCGCCGAGGGGATCGCTCCACGTCGCCACCCACGGCGCCGCCCGCGTCTGCGGCCTGGCCGCGGCGGAGGCGCTCACGGGGGCGGGGGCCTGACGCGCGGGGCCGGTCCGGGGCGGCGCGAGCCGACCCCCTCCACCGGCCTCGTCCGGGCCCGTCCGGCGATCGAGGGGAAGCCTCTCGCCGGACGGGCCGCACACGGCGGAGGGGGGGGGGGGGGGGGCGCGGCCCCCCCCCCCCCCCCCTCCCCCCCCCCCTCCGCCGTGTGCGCCGGCAGCGGCTACAGCCCCTGCCAGGACGGCTTCGCCGCGTACGTGGCGCGGAAGTAGTCCGCGAGCTTCAGCTTGGACGCGGCGGCCTCGTCGACCACCACGGTGGCGTGCGGGTGCAACTGGAGCGCCGAGGCGGGCACGATCGAGGCGACCGGGCCCTCCACCGTCTGGGCGACGGCCTCCGCCTTGCCCTCGCCGGTGGCCAGCAGGATCGGGTGGCGGGACTCCAGGATGGTCCCGATGCCCTGGGTGATCACGTGGTGCGGCACCTGGTCGATGTCGTCGTCGAAGAACCGCGCGTTGTCGATCCGGGTCTGCTCGGTCAGCGTCTTGATCCGGGTGCGCGAGGCGAGCGAGGAGCACGGCTCGTTGAAGCCGATGTGCCCGTCGGTGCCGATGCCCAGCAACTGGAGGTCGACGCCGCCGGCCTCGGCCAGCGCCCGGTCGTACGCCTCGCAGGCGGCCTGGACGTCCTCGGCCGAGCCGTCGGGGCCCATGAAGGCGTCCTCGGACAGCCCGAGCGGCTCGACGACCTCGCGCAGCACCACGGAGCGGTAGGACTCCGGGTGGCCGGCGGGCAGCCCGACGTACTCGTCGAGCTGGCAGATCCGGGCGCGCGAGGCGTCGACCGCGCCGGAGGAGACCTTCGCGGCGAGCGCGCGGTAGATGGGCAGCGGGGTAGAGCCGGTGGCAACGCCGAGCAGGGCGTCGGGCTTGCGGCGGAGCAGCGCGGCGATGGCCTCCGCGATCAGTTCGCCGCCTGCCGCGGCGTCCGGGACGATGACAACTTCCACGCTGTGCCTGCCGATCTGACTAGAGAGCCTGTGGTATAGACCAATCAGGGGCCAATCTAGCAGAATCGGGCAGCCGCGCGGTGAACGGTCCGCCCACTGGCGGACCCCTCCGATGCCTGGTCGACTTGGTCGGTGGGGCGGCGCGACCGCGCCCCGTACGCGACACCGCAGCCGACACCGCGTGGGAGGTCCCCGATGTCCGCCACCCCTTGGGCCGACCGGAGCGGCCAGGGCGACGAGCCCGGCCGCATGATGTCCGGCGAGATGGCCGAGCAGCCCGCGATGCTGCGCCGCATCCTGGAGCAGGGCGCGCCCCGCATCCGCGAGACGGCCGCCGGGATCGCCGCCAGGAAGCCCCGCTTCGTCCTCCTCGCCGCGCGCGGCACGTCGGACAACGCGGCGCTCTACGCGAAGTACCTGCTGGAGATCCGGCGCGGGCTGCCCTGCGGACTGGCGTCGATGTCCACCACGACGGCCTACGGGGCCGCGCCGGACCTCCGGGACGTCCTGGTGGTCACGGTCAGCCAGTCGGGCGGCTCGCCCGACCTGGTGGCCTCCACGAAGGCGGCGCGGGCGGCCGGGGCCGTCACCCTCGCCGTCACCAACAACCCGGACTCCGCGCTCGCGGCGGTCTCCGAGTTCCACATCGACATCCTGGCGGGCCCGGAGCGGGCGCTCCCGGCCACCAAGACGTACACCGCCTCCCTGCTCTCCCTGTACCTCTTCGTGGAGGGGCTGGGCGGCCGGGACGGCACGGCGGACGCCGCGGCCCTGCCCGACCTCGCGGGCGCCGTCCTGGGCCGCCGGGCCGAGGTCAAGGCGCTGGCCTCCCGCTACCGCTTCGCCGAGCGCATGGTGATCACCTCGCGCGGCTACGGCTACCCCACGGCCAAGGAGGCGGCGCTGAAGCTGATGGAGACCAGCTACATCCCCGCGCTCTCCTACTCCGGCGCGGACCTGCTGCACGGGCCGCTGGCGATGGTCGACAACATCTCCCCGGTGATCGCCGTCGTCCCCGACGGGCGGGGCGGCGAGGCCCTGCGACCGGTGCTGGACCGGCTGCGCGGGCGCGGCGCCGACCTGTTCGTGGTCGGCCCCAAGGCCCAGGTGGAGGCGGCCTCGGCGGGCTTCTCGCTGCCCACGGCGGGGGTGGGGGAGCAGGTGCAGCCGGTCCTGGAGATCCTGCCGCTGCAACTGCTGGCGTACGAGGTGACGATCGCCCGAGGCCAGGACCCCGACTCGCCGCGCGCCCTGGCGAAGGTGACCGAGACGCACTGACGCCGGCGCGGGGCCCGGAAGGCGCCGGATGCGCGGCGCGGCGGGAGGCGTGCGGTGCGCGGCCCCGGAGGAACCCGCGGGCCGCGGCGCCGGGGTGGGACCCTCAGCCCACCCGGCGCCGCAGCCCGGAGTCGCTCGGCCGGCGGTGTGCGGTGCCTCCGGCCACTGAGGCGCGCGGCGCGGTCAGGGCAGAGAGCGCCGGGCGCCTCGATCCGCCCTCCTGTGCGGGGAGGGCGGAGGTCGTGGTGCGCCCATTGTGGACTAGACCAATTGCCGGTGTCCATCCGCGTGCACGACATTCTTCGGCCGTCTTCCGCGCCCGCCCGCCGGGCGCCGGCCGCCGGGGAGCGCGCGCCCCGGCGGCGAGCGGTTCGAACGCGTGGGACGCCCCCAGGTACGCTCCACGGGTGCCCTCCATGAACGACCTCGTCCGCCAGCACACCGCTCTGAGCGACACCGACCTCGAGTGGCTCCATCTGCTGGTCTCGGAGTGGCAACTGCTCTCCGACCTGTCCTTCGCCGACCTCGTGCTGTGGGTCCCGACCCGCGACGGCACGCGGTACGTCTCCGTCGCCCAGATGCGCCCCAACACCGGCCCCACCTCCTACCAGGACGACATGGTGGGCCACCTGGTGCCGCGGGGCCGCCGCCCGCTGCTGGACGCCGCCCTGGACGAGGGCCGGATCGTGCGCGAGGGCGACCCGGAGTGGCGCGAGGAGGTCCCCGTACGGGTCGAGTCCATCCCCGTACGCCGGGAGGGCCGGGTGCTCGGCGTCATCGCCCGCAACACCAACCTGCTCACCGTGCGCACCCCGTCCCGGTTGGAGCTGACCTACCTCCAGTCCGCGTCCGACCTGGCCCAGATGATCGCGGCCGGGGCGTTCCCCTTCCCCGGCCAGCAGGTCGACATGGACGCCTCCCCGCGCGTGGGCGACGGGCTGATCCGGCTCGACGCGGACGGCGTCGTCCAGTACGCGAGCCCCAACGGCCTCTCCGCCTACCACCGGCTCGGCCTCGCCTCCGACCTGGTCGGCCACCACCTCGGCACCACCACCGCCGAACTGGCCCCGTCCCGCGGCCCAGTGGACGAGGCGCTGGTCAAGGTCGCCAGCGGCTACGCGCCCCGCGAGTTCGAGGTCGAGTGCGCGGGCGGGGTGATCCAGTTGCGGGCCATCCCGCTCAAGCCGAAGGGCGTCCGCATCGGTTCCCTCGTCCTGCTCCGCGACGTCACCGAACTGCGCCGCCGCGAACGCGAGTTGATCACCAAGGACGCGACCATCCGGGAGATCCACCACCGGGTGAAGAACAACCTCCAGACGGTGGCCGCCCTGTTGCGGCTCCAGGCCCGCCGGATGGACTCCGAGCAGGGCCGCGAGGCGCTCAACGAGGCCGTCCGGCGCGTCGGTTCGATCGCCATCGTCCACGAGACGCTGTCCCAGAACCTGGACGAGCGGGTCGAGTTCGACGAGATCGCCGACCGGGTCATCGCGATGGTCTCGGAGATCTCGCCGGGAAGGGTGAGCTGCCGGCGCGTCGGCCGCTTCGGGGTCCTCGACGCGGAAGTCGCCACCCCGCTCTCCATGGTGCTCACCGAGATCCTGCAGAACGCCCTGGAGCACGCGTTCGCCGTGGCCGACCAGGGCACGGTGGAGGTCTCCGCCGTGCGCGGCGGCTCCCCGACCGAGGGCCGGCTGCTGATCACCGTCACCGACGACGGGCGCGGCCTGCCCGAGGGGTTCGACCCGCAGCGCGCCGGCAACCTGGGCCTCCAGATCGTCAGGACGCTGGTGGAGGGGGAGCTGGGCGGCACGTTCGGCATGGTCCCGGCGGCCGGGCGCGGCACGCAGGTCGTGCTCGACGTCCCGGTCCGGGCCGACAAGTAGCCGCGGCGGCCGCACACAGCGGAGCGGGGGGGGGGGGGGGGGGGGGGGGGGGGGGGGGGGGGGGGGGGGGGGGGGGGGGGGGGGGGGGGGGGGGGGGGGGGTGGGGGGGGGGGGGGGGGG
>NZ_JBVJCD010000105.1:0-8183 GCF_055588985.1 Streptomyces sp. NPDC041970 | reverse complement strand
ACCCCCCCCCCCCCCACGCCCACCGCTTCGCGTGCGGCGCACCGCGCCCCCCCCCCCCCCCCCCCCCCCCCCCCCCCCCCCCCCCCCCCCCCCCGGACCGCTTGAGCGAGCCGCCCCCTCTCGTTACCCTCCGGTAAGTACGGGGGGACGCGGCCGGACGACCGGCTGCCGCCCCGCGACCCGAGGGAGGCGGCACGCCCATGTCCTCAGCGGAGCCCACCGAGCAGCCGAGCCCACCCGTCCGACCGCACCCCGGCCTCCGCCCCTCTCCGGCCTCCGCCCCCGCGCCGCTGCCGGGGCTCGCGGAGAGCGCGCGACTGCTCGCCGAAGGCGGCGCCACCTCCACCGCGCTCGTCGCCGCCGCGCTCGCCCGGATCGAGGCGGCCCAGCCCACCCTCAACGCCTTCCGCCACCTGCGCGCCGAAGCGGCCCTCGCCGAAGCCGCCGCCGCCGACCGCAGGCTCGCGGCGGGGGAGCGGCTGCCGCTGCTCGGCGTGCCGGTCGCGGTCAAGGACGACACCGACGTGGCGGGCCTGCCCACGCACTTCGGGTGCGACGGCGAGCTGCCTCCGGCAGCCGCCGACAGCGAGGCGGTCCGCCGGCTGCGCGCCGCGGGAGCCGTCGTCGTCGGCAAGACCAACTCCTGCGAACTGGGGCAGTGGCCCTTCACCGAAGGGCCCGCGTTCGGCGTCACCCGCAACCCCTGGAACCGCGCGCACACGCCGGGGGGCTCCTCCGGCGGATCGGCGGCGGCCGTCGCCGCCGGGCTCGTCCCGGCCGCCCTCGGCTCCGACGGCGCGGGGTCCGTGCGCATCCCCGCGGCCTGGACGCACCTGGTCGGCATCAAACCCCAGCGGGGCCGCGTCTCGCTCCACCCGCACAGCGACGCCTTCCAGGGGCTCGCCGTCAACGGCCCCCTCGCCCGTACGGTGGCCGACGCCGCGCTGCTGCTGGACGCGGTCGCGGGTCCGCACCCCGAGGACCCGCACCGCCCGCCCCCCGTCCGCGCCGCCGAGGCCGCCCGCCGCGATCCGGGCCGGCTGCGCATCGCCCTCGCCTGGCGCCCCCCGCTCACCCTCACCGGCGCGGCCCCCGACCCCGAGGTGCGCCGGGCCGTCACCGATCTGGCGGAGGCCCTCGCCCGGCTCGGCCACCACGTCGAGGAGGCCCGCCCCCGGTACGGGCTGATCGGCCTCGCCTTCGTCCCGCGCGCCACGGCGGGCGTCGCCGAATGGGCCGCCCGCCACCCCGACCCGGCCCTGCTCGACCCGCGCACCCGCAGCGCCCTGCGGACCGGGACCCGCCTCGGCGGCCGCGCGGTCCGGGCCGCCCGCGCCCGCGAGGTGCGCCAGCACCGCAGGATCGGGGCCCTCTTCGACGCCTCCGGGTTCGACGTGCTCCTCACCCCGACCACGGCCGCCCCGCCGCCTTTGATCGGCCGGTTCGACCGCCTGAGCGCCTGGCGCACCGACCTCGCGATGACGGCGGCCTGCCCGTACGCCTGGCCGTGGAACGTCCTCGGCTGGCCCGGAGTGAACGTTCCGGCGGGCTTCACCCGCGGCGGGCTCCCCGTCGGCGCCCAGCTCCTCGGCCCCTCCCGCGCCGAGGAGCGGCTGATCGCGCTCGCCGCCCAACTGGAGAGCGACCGGCGCTGGTACGAGCACCGGCCGCCGACCCCGTAGCGGCGGCCGCCGAAGCACCGCGAAGCCGTACGGGGGTCTTGTGGAGGCCGGGGCGGCGAAGAGATATCTTGATGTCAAGCAATGTTGCAGACGTGGAGCGGAGCATTCGGTGACTGACTCGACCATCATCTATACGCACACCGACGAGGCCCCTGCCCTGGCGACCTACTCGCTCCTGCCCGTCGTCGAGGCCTACGCCTCGACCGCAGGGGTCACGGTGGAGCGCCGTGACATCTCCCTCGCGGGGCGGATCATCGCCAGTTTCCCGGAGCGGCTGAAGGCCGAGCAGCGTATCGATGACGCACTCGCCGAGCTGGGCGAGCTGGCCAGGACCCCCGGTGCGAACATCATCAAGCTGCCGAACATCTCGGCGTCGATCCCGCAGCTCAAGGCCGCGATCGCGGAGCTCCAGGAGCAGGGCTACGCCCTTCCGGACTACCCGGACGACCCGCGGACCGACGAGGAGCGCGACATCCGCGCCCGCTACGACAAGGTCAAGGGCAGCGCCGTGAACCCGGTGCTGCGCGAGGGCAACTCCGACCGCCGCGCCCCCGCGTCCGTCAAGAACTACGCCAAGGCCCACCCCCACCGCATGGGCGCCTGGTCGGCCGACTCCAGGACGAACGTGGCCACCATGGGCGTCGACGACTTCCGCTCCACCGAGAAGTCCGCCGTGATCGCGGAGGACGGCGAGCTCCGCATCGAGCTGCACGGCGACGACGGCGCCACCACCGTCCTGCGCGAGTCGGTGCCCGTCCTCGAGGGCGAGGTCGTGGACGCGGCCGTCATGCGCGTCGCCGCGCTGCGGGAGTTCTTCACCGCGCAGGTCGCCCGCGCCAAGGCCGAGGGCGTGCTGTTCTCCCTCCACCTCAAGGCCACCATGATGAAGGTCTCCGACCCCATCATCTTCGGCCACGCGGTCCGCGCCTTCTTCCCGAACACCTTCGCCAAGTACGGCGACGCGCTCATCGCCGCCGGCCTCACCCCCAACGACGGGCTGGGCGGCATCCTCAAGGGCCTGGACGCGGTGCCGCACATCGGCGCCGAGATCAAGGCGTCCTTCGAGGCCGAGCTGGCCGAGGGCCCCGCCCTCGCGATGGTCGACTCCGACAAGGGCATCACCAACCTCCACGTCCCCAGCGACGTCATCGTGGACGCCTCCATGCCCGCCATGATCCGCACCTCGGGCCACATGTGGGGCCCCGACGGCAACGAGGCCGACACCATCGCCGTCCTGCCGGACAGCAGCTACGCCGGTGTCTACCAGGTCGTCATCGACGACTGCCGCGCCAACGGCGCCTTCGACCCGGCGACCATGGGTTCGGTGCCCAACGTCGGCCTGATGGCGCAGAAGGCCGAGGAGTACGGCAGCCACGACAAGACCTTCGAGATCCCCGCCACCGGCACCGTCCGCGTCGTCGACGCGAACGGCGCGGTCGTGCTCGAGCAGGCCGTCGGCGCCGGCGACATCTTCCGGATGTGCCAGACCAAGGACGCGCCCATCCAGGACTGGGTCAAGCTCGCCGTCACCCGCGCCCGCGCGACCGGCGCGCCGGCCGTGTTCTGGCTGGACGAGGGCCGCGCCCACGACGCCAACCTCATCGCCAAGGTCACCACGTACCTCGCCGACCACGACACGGACGGCCTGGACATCTCCATCAGGACGCCGGAGGAGGCCACCGCCTTCTCCCTGGAGCGCATCCGCCGCGGCGAGGACACCATCTCCGTCACCGGCAACGTGCTGCGCGACTACCTCACCGACCTCTTCCCGATCCTGGAGCTCGGCACCAGCGCGAAGATGCTCTCCGTCGTCCCGCTGATGAACGGCGGCGGCCTCTTCGAGACCGGCGCGGGCGGCTCGGCCCCCAAGCACGTGCAGCAGCTCGTCAAGGAGAACTACCTGCGCTGGGACAGCCTGGGCGAGTTCCTCGCCCTCGCGGTCAGCTTCGAGCACCTGGCCACCACCACGGACAACGCGCGGGCCAAGATCCTCGCCGACACCCTGGACCGGGCCACCGGCACGTTCCTCAACGAGGACAAGTCCCCGAGCCGCCGCCTCGGCGGCATCGACAACCGCGGCAGCCACTTCTACCTGGCCCTCTACTGGGCGCAGGAGCTGGCGCGGCAGACCGAGGACGCCGAGCTGGCCGAGGCGTTCGCGCCCCTCGCCAGGACGCTGGCCGAGAAGGAGGAGGCCATCATCGCCGAGCTGGTCGCGGTGCAGGGCTCCCCGGCCGAGATCGGCGGCTACTACCAGCCCGACCCGGCGAAGGCGGCCGCGATCATGCGCCCGTCCGCCACGTTCAACGAGGCGATCGCGAGCCTCGTCTGATCCGACGCGCCAGGGGGCGTCCGCCCGTCGCGGACGCCCTCCCGTCGCCGCTCCCGCCCCGGCAGGCCCCGAGCCCGCCGGGGCGGTCCGCGTTCGACCGCGTACGGGGCCGGGGCTACGGCACGCGGGCCGTCCACTCCGGGGCGGCGAACTTGGTGCGTACGAGCTCCTCGGCGCGAGCCAGCTCGGCCTCCGTGACGCTGCCCTCGGTCAGCCCGTGGCGCCTGCGGAAGGAGTCGATCATGCGCTCGATGACGACCTGGCGGGGCAGCCCCGTCTGCCGCCGCAGCGGGTCGACGCGCTTCTTCGCGGATCGGGTGCCCTTGTCGGACATCTTCTCCTTGCCGATCCGCAGGACCTCCAGCATCTTGTCCGCGTCGATGTCGTACGCCATGGTCACGTGGTGCAGCACCGCCCCCGGCCCGCCGTCCGGCCCGACCACCCGCTTCTGCGCCGCGCCCGCGATCTTGCCGACCTCGGTGGCGATGTCGTTGAGCGGCTGGTACCACGCCTTGATGCCCATGTCGGCCAGGGCTTCGAGGACCCAGTCGTCCAGATAGGCGTAGCTGTCGGCGAACGAGAGCCCGGAGACCAGGGACTGCGGGACGGCCAGCGAGTAGGTGATGGTGCTGCTCGGCTCCGCGAACATCGCGCCACCGCCGGAGATCCGGCGTACGACGTTCACGCCGTGCCGCTCCGCACCCGCCGGGTCGACCTCGTTGCGCAGCGACTGGAAGCTGCCGATGATCACGGCGGGGGAGTCCCACTCCCAGACCCGCAGCGTCGGCGGTCGCCGCCCCGCCGCGACCTCGGCGGTGATGACCTCGTCCAGCGCCATGTGCAGCGCGGGCGACTGGGGCGCGTCGTGGATCAACCGCCAGTCGTAGTCGCTCCACTCCGTGGCCTGTGCCAGCGCCCGGCGTACGGCGGTGGCGACGCCCTCCGCGCTCAACCCGAACATCACCGTGGACTCGGGCAGCGCCGCCTCGATCCGGGCCGCGAGCCCGGCCGTTCCGGTGTTGGCCGGCGCGCCCTCCAACGCGGAGTCGATCGCCAGGATCGCCTCGTCCGGTTCGAGGAAGAAGTCCCCGGCGACCCGGACGTTCCGCAGCGCCCCGCCCTCCACGTCCAGGTCCACCACGACCAGCTTGCCGCCGGGAACCTTGTACTCACCGTGCACAGCCCTGCCTCCAGCTCCAGTAGCGGAGCCCGGCTCGGCGATGAGCCGGACACAACCGGCCATAACGCGCACAGCCCGCCGATTCATCCCCGCACCGCCCGGCACACCGCTCCCGACCGGTGAATGGGGCTCGGGGAGCCGGTCGCGTCAGGGAGAATCACCGCCATGAGCGACGCACCGCGGCACATCCTCGTCATCGGCATGGGCGCCGGGGACCCCGACCACCTCACGCTCGCCGCGGTGAAGGCCATGCGCCGCGCCTCGGTGTTCTTCGTCCTCGACAAGGGCCGGGAGAAGGAGTCGCTGGTCCGGCTGCGGAGGGACGTCCTGGACGCCCACCTCACCGGGCCCTACCGGATCGTGGAGGCCGACGACCCGTGGCGCGACCGCGCCCAGGAGGACGGCGCGCGCTACGCCTCGGCCGTGCACGACTGGCGCCGCCGCCGCGCCGACCTCTGCGAACGGCTCATCTCGGAGGAGTTGGCGCCCGGCCAGTGCGGCGCCTTCCTGGTGTGGGGCGACCCGTCCCTGTACGACAGCACCCTCGCGGTCCTGGAGGACATCCGGGGCCGGGGCGCCGTGGAGTTCGGGCACGAGGTCGTCCCCGGCATCAGCAGCGTCTCCGCGCTCGCCGCCCGCCACCGCGTCACCCTGAACCGGGTCGGCCGCCCCGTACGCATCACGCCCGGCAGGCGGTTGGCCGAGGGCTTCCCGCAGGACGAGGACGGCGACGTCGTCGTGATGCTCGACGGCCACGAGACCTTCGGCCACCTCACGGGCCGGAACCTGTGGATCTACTGGGGCGTGTACATCGGCACCCCGGACGAGATCCTGGTCTCCGGCCCGCTCGACGAGGTCGCCGAGCGGATCAGCCGCCTGCGCGCGGAGGCCCGCGAGCGGCACGGCTGGATCATGGACACCTATCTCCTGCGCCAGGGGGCGGCGGGCGCGGAGGGCTGACCGTGCGGCGAACCGGCGACGGCGGGCCGGGGCGGGGGCCGGGGAACCGGCGGCCGGCACGGATCGCGGCCGCCGTCGAGGCGGGTGCGGCGGCGGCCGCCGCACCGCGTCGTCGAACCGGTCGGAGCTCAGCTCCGGGACTCGTGCGCCCGGATCACTCCGAGTCCGTGCCCGAGGCTCGGGCACTCGGCGCTCAGGTCCTTCCCGCGCACCAGGTAGTTGGCCACCCGTCCGTCCGTGGCCCGCTCGACGGCCCGGTACAGCGTGCCGTTCACGGTGATCGTCCAGTCGTCGCCGTCCTGGGCCCACCCGACTGTCTTCTTCATACAGCGCATCCCTCGATCGTCGCCGCCGTCGGTCGGCGGCCGTGTATTGGGAAGAACAACGGCTTGTGACGCTCTGCGGTTCCTGCTTCGTTACGCCGTTCGGTTACATCTGGGTCACCGCCTGCACCCATTCGAGGCGGCGGACCTGACCAGGGATCAGGGAGCGTATGACGACAGGTCGAACGGGGGTGGAACACGGCCCGCCCGGCGGCCGCTCCCCGCATCGCGCGCCCGCCCCGATCGCCGTCCGGGTGTGGCTGCGGGCCGCGCGGTGGGGTGCACCGTGCGGCCCGCGGCGGGGTGGGTCTGTGTGTGGGTCAGCCCTTGCGGGTGTTGATCTCGTCGGTGAGCTGGGGCACGACGGTGAAGAGGTCGCCGACGACGCCGTAGTCGACGAGGTCGAAGATCGGGGCCTCGGGGTCCTTGTTGATCGCGACGATCGTCTTGGAGGTCTGCATCCCGGCCCGGTGCTGGATCGCGCCGGAGATCCCCGAGGCGATGTACAACTGCGGCGAGACGGACTTCCCGGTCTGCCCGACCTGGCTGGTGTGCGGGTACCAACCCGCGTCCACCGCCGCGCGCGAGGCGCCCACCGCGGCGCCCAGCGAGTCCGCGAGCGCCTCGATCAACGGGAAGTTCTCCGCACCGTTGACCCCGCGCCCGCCCGAGACCACGATCGCCGCCTCGGTCAGCTCCGGGCGCCCCGTCGACTCCCGCGCCGCACGCGAGGTCACCCTCGTGCCCCGCGCCCCCTCGCCGAAGGACACCGCGAACTCCTCGACCGCGCCCGCGGCCGGGGACGGCTCCACCGGCGCCGAGTTCGGCTTCACCGTGATCACCGCGACCCCGCGCGAGACACGGGACCTCGTCGTGAACGACGCCGCGAACGCGGACTGCGTCGCCACCGGACCCTGCTCACCCGCCTCCACGTCCACGGCGTCGGTGATCACACCGGAACCGATCCGCAACGCCAGACGGGCCGCGACCTCCTTGCCCTCCGCCGAGGACACCACCAGCACCGCCACCGGCGAAACAGCCTCCACCGCCGCCCGCAACGCGTCCACCTTCGGCACCACGAGGTACTCCGCGAACTCCGCGGCCTCCGAGGCCAACACCCTCACCGCACCGTGCTCACCCAGCACCCCGGCCGTCGCCGACGCACCCGCGCCCAACGCCACCGCCACCGGATCACCCAACCGACGCGCCAGCGTCAGCAACTCCAACGTGGGCTTGCGGACCGCACCGTCCACATGATCGACCAGAACCAGAACCTCAGCCATGACAACGCACTCCAGACGAGAAGAGAGACAACAGGAAAGAAGGGAACGACAGGGGGGGAACCAGCGGGCCGAACCACCCGCCGCCCCACCGGGAACACCCGGTCAGATGAACTTCTGGCCCGCCAGGAACTCCGCGAGCCGCCTACCGCCCTCGCCCTCGTCCTTCACGACCGTGCCCGCCGTCCGCGCCGGACGCTCGACAGCGGAATCCACCGCCGTCCACGCACCCGCCAGACCCACCTCGTCCGCCTCCAGACCCAGATCCCCCAGGTCCAACGACTCCACCGGCTTCTTCTTCGCCGCCATGATCCCCTTGAACGAGGGATAACGCGCCTCACCCGACTGGTCCGTCACCGACACCACCGCCGGCAACGACGCCTCCAACCCCTCCGAGGCCACATCACCATCACGCCGCCCCGACAC
>NZ_JBVJCD010000104.1:0-8979 GCF_055588985.1 Streptomyces sp. NPDC041970 | reverse complement strand
TCCCCCCCCCCCCCCCCCCCCCCGCCCCCACCCCCCCCCCCCCCCCCGCCCCCCGCCCCCCCCCCCCGCGGTCGTGCGGGGCGGGGCGCCCGGAGGTCAGACGGCGACCGGGACGGCGCTCTTGCGCTCGGGGTTCGCGGTCTCGTCCTCGTCGAGGGAGTCGATCGGGGAGGCCGAGGCCGTGGCGTACGCCTCGTGGTCGAGGATCTTCTCGCGGGCCGCGACGATCACCGGGACCAGCGCCTGGCCGGCCACGTTGGTGGCGGTGCGCATCATGTCCAGGATCGGGTCGATCGCCATCAGCAGGCCGACGCCCTCCAGCGGGAGGCCCAGCGTGGACAGGGTGAGGGTCAGCATGACCGTCGCGCCGGTGAGACCGGCGGTGGCGGCGGAGCCGATCACCGAGACGAAGGCGATCAGGAGGTAGTCGCCGACGCCCAACTGCACGTCGAAGATCTGCGCGATGAAGATCGCCGCCAGCGCCGGGTAGATCGCGGCGCAGCCGTCCATCTTGGTGGTCGCGCCGAACGGGACGGCGAAGGAGGCGTACTCCTTCGGGACGCCGAGGCGCTCGGTGACCCGCTGGGTGACCGGCATGGTGCCGACCGAGGAGCGGGAGACGAAGGCGAGCTGGATCGCGGGCCAGGCGCCCTTGAAGAACTGGAGCGGGCTGACCTTGGCGACCGTGGCGAGCAGCAGCGGGTAGACGCCGAACATCACCAGGGCGCAGCCGATGTAGACGTCCGCGGTGAACGTCGCGTACTTGCCGATCAGGTCCCAGCCGTAGTCCGCGATGGCGTAGCCGATGAGGCCGACGGTGCCGATCGGGGCGAGGCGGATGACCCACCACAGGGCCTTCTGGAGCAGCTCCAGGATCGACTGGCTGAGGGTGAGGATCGGCTGGGCCTTCTCGCCCAGCTTGAGGGCGGCGATGCCGGCGACGGCGGCCATGAAGACGATCTGCAGGACGTTCAGCTCGGTGAACGGCGTGATGACGTCGTCCGGGACGATGCCCGTCAGGAAGTCGATCCAGCTCCCCTTGGTCTCGGAGAGCGCGCCGTCCTTCGGGGTCAGGCCGGTGCCGGAGCCCGGATTGGTGACCAGGCCGATCGCCAGGCCGATCGCGACCGCGATCAGCGAGGTGATCATGAACCAGAGCAGGGTGCGGGTCGCCAGCCGGGCGGCGTTGTTGACCTGCCGCAGGTTGGTGATGGACACCAGGATCGCGAAGAAGACGAGCGGCGCGACGGCCAGCTTCAGAAGCTGGACGAAGAGGGAGCCGATCTCGTCGAGGGTGGTGACGAGCCAGCCCAGCTCCTGGCTGCGCGCCAGCCAGCCGAGCAGGACGCCGAGCACCAGACCGACGACGATCTGGGCCCAGAACGGGACTCTGGGTATGCGGGAGGCGGGGCCGGAGCGGTTGGGCTGCTCGGCCTCGGGGGCGGCGGACGCGGAGTTCGCGGACACGGACACACTCCAGTGAAGGACGCATCGGCAGCGTCCGGGGAAGACCGGACGGACGTGCGGTGGTACGGGGACGGGGTCGCGGCGCCCGCGTCAGGGGCGGTGCCGCTGCATGATGCCGTATCAGACGTTGCGGCAACAGACCGCGGACATACAGCGGCAGAGATCGACGTGCAGGCGCGCCACGAGCGGGATGCTCGCGGCATGGCGGAGGCGCGCTGCGGTCTTCATGCCAAACACGTTAACACTTGAACTTTGAGAACCTCAAAGCCCTTCTTTGACTCCGAAGTACGGGCCGGCCGGGCGGCCGGGCGCCGTACCGACCCGGAGAACGCCGCAGGCCCCGGCACTGGAGCGGTTCGCTCCGGTTCGGGGCCTGCGGGAAGGGGGCGGGCGCGCGGTGCGCGTGTGAGCAAGCTTACGCGGCGCTTACCCGCGTACCGCGGCGTCGGCGCGGTCGCGGAGCGCGCCGGGCGCTACTGGACGGCGTCCTCGCGGGTGCGGTTGGCGTCCAGGCGCGCCTTCGTCCGGTCCACGGTGGAGACGATCTGCGCCGACATCTCGTCGCGCTGCTTGCGCAGGGCCACGTAGCTGAGGGGGGCGGAGAGGACCAGGCCGAGCAGGACGACCCAGACGAAGTTGGAGCCGCCGAGACCGGCGGGGAGCACGCCGAAGTGGACGGCGACACCCGCGACGAAGAAGCATCCGACGAAGATCAGCAGGCGCAGTGCCGTGTAACGGATCATTGCGCTCGGCTTGGCAGCGGACACGGCTGACCCTTTCTCCCTGTGACGTCCCGCGAACTCTCGCTCCGGTCCTGTCCGACCAGTGAAGCACGACCCCGTCGCGCTCGGCCCACAGGGTTGGCGCGGGGGGCGGCCCCCGCTACGCGCGCACCAGGGCGGGCCCCAGCGGGAGCAGCATGATCACGTCGTCCCGGTCGTCCCCCTCGGCGACCCGAATGGCGTCCGGCACCCGGCCGACCTCCTTGTAGCCGCACGCGGCGTAGAAGCGGTCGGCGCCGGTGCCGCCGCGGCAGGTGAGGCGGACGGCCTCGATGCCCTCGATGGAACGGGCCGCGTCGGCGGCGGCCGCCATCAGTTCGCGGCCGTGGCCCCTGCCCTGGAGACGAGGGTGGACCATGACGGTGTACAGCCACAACCAGTGCCTCATCAGCCGGTGGGCGTTGAGGGCGAGGAAGGCGGTGGCGGCCACGGTCCCGTCCTCGTCGCGGCCGACCAGCAGCCGGGTGCGGCCGGCCTCGATGGCGGCGAGGTGCTTGAGCAGTTCGGGCCGGATCTCCTCGGCGGTGACGGGCGGGACGAAGCCGACCGCGCCGCCCGCGTTGCTGACGTCGGCCCACAGGGAGGTGATGCCGTCGCGCAGGGCAGGCGTGAACGCGGGGTCCAGCTCGAAAGTAAGTGTCATTGATGCAGAGTAACCCTTACTTTTCCTGGGCTCAACCGCGACCCGGCCCCGTACGCCGAGCGCGCGGACCGGAGCCGCGCAGACGGAAGCCCCGACCGAGGACGGCCGGGGCTTCGCGTACGGAGCGGGGGTCGGGCGGCGGCGTCAGACGCGCATGGGCTGCGGCGACTCGCGCCGGTCCGCGTCCGGGCCCGGATACTCGCGCAGGATCTCGTACCGGGTGTTCCGCTCGACCGGCCGGAAGCCGGCGTCGCGGATCAGGTCGAGCAGGTCCTCGCGGCCGAGCTTGTTCGGCGTGCCGAAGTCGTCGGCGTCGTGCGTGATCTTGTACTCGACGACCGAGCCGTCCATGTCGTCCGCGCCGTGCTGGAGCGCGAGCTGGGCGGTCTGCACGCCGTGCATCACCCAGAACACCTTGACGTGGGGCACGTTGTCGAACAGGAGCCGGGAGACCGCGAAGGTCTTCAGCGCCTCCGCGCCGGTCGCCATCGTGGTGCGCGCCTGGAGCCGGTTGCGGACCTTGCCGTCCTTCATGTCCACGAAGTCGTGCTGGTAGCGCAGCGGGATGAAGACCTGGAAGCCGCCGGTCTCGTCCTGCATCTCCCGCAGCCGCAGCACGTGGTCGACGCGGTGGCGGGGCTCCTCGATGTGCCCGTACAGCATCGTCGCGGGGGTCTTGAGCCCCTTCTCGTGCGCCAGGCGGTGGATGCGCGACCAGTCCTCCCAGTGGGTGCGGTGGTCGACGATGTGCTGGCGGACCTCCCAGTCGAAGATCTCCGCGCCGCCGCCGGTCAGCGACTCCAGACCGGCCTCGATCAGCTCGTCGAGGATCTCGGAGGCCGAGAGCCCGGAGATCGTCTCGAAGTGGTGGATCTCCGTCGCCGTGAACGCCTTCAGCGCCACGTCCGGCAGGGCTTCCTTGAGCGCGCTGAGCGAGCGCGGGTAGTAGCGCCAGGGCAGCGTGGGGTGGAGCCCGTTGACGATGTGCAGCTCGGTGAGGTTCTCGCCCTCCATGGCCTTGGCCAGTCGGACGGCCTCCTCGATGCGCATCGTGTACGCGTCCTTCTCGCCCGGCTTGCGCTGGAACGAGCAGTACGCGCACGAGGCGGTGCACACGTTGGTCATGTTGAGGTGGCGGTTGACGTTGAAGTGCACCACGTCGCCGTTCATACGGGTGCGCACCTCGTGCGCCAGCCCGCCGAGCCACGCCAGGTCGTCGGACTCGTAGAGGGCGATCCCGTCCTCGCGGGTCAGCCGCTCGCCGGCCCGGACCTTCTCCTCCAGCTCGCGCTTGAGTCCCGCGTCCACCAGGGCGCCTCCATATCTCCGTACGACAGACTCCGCTCCACGGTACGCCTACGACTCCTCGGGGAGTTCCCCGACCCGGTTCTCCCACTTGGTGGAGAGCACGATGGTGGTGCGGGTGCGGGAGACGCCCTTCGTGCCGCTGAGGCGGCGGATCGTCTTCTCCAGCCCGGCCACGTCCGCGACCCGCACCTTGAGCATGTACGAGTCGTCGCCCGCGATGAACCAGCAGTCCTCGATCTCCGCGAGGTCCTTCAGCCGGCGCGCCACGTCCTCGTGGTCGGCGGCGTCCGAGAGCGAGATCCCGATGAGCGCGGTGACGTCGAGCCCGAGCGAGGCGGAGTCCACGGTGGCGCGGTAGCCGGTGATGACACCGGCGGATTCCAGCCGGTTGATGCGGTCGGTGACGCTGGGCCCGGAGAGCCCCACCAGCCGCCCCAGCTCGGCGTACGAGGCCCTGCCGTTCTCCCTGAGGGCCTGGATGAGCTGCCTGTCCACCGCGTCCATATGACTGAAACCTTCCATTGTTCAGCAGTTCCGCGAACTTACGTGTAGAATCTAAGGCACACAGGGTCCACACCCTGTAAATCTTTCAGAACATCCAAGAAACGCTTTCGAATCTTCAGGAGTGATCTTCACCGTGTACACGATCGAGATGGCCTACGCCCGGATGCGCGAGCTGCAGGACCTGGCCAACCGCTCGCGTGCCCACCAGCCCGCCGCCGCGCACCGCGTCGACAGGACCCGCACCCCGCGCACGGCCAAGAAGCGCTGACCCGGCCCCGGCCGACCCGGCCCTAGCGGTCGCGGTCGCGGGAGCCGCCACCGAGCGCTCCTTCCCAGCGGCGGTACAGCCCGTGCGGCACCCCCGCCGCGTCGAGCACCCGCCCCGCGACGAAGTCCACCAGGTCCTGGATGTGCGTCGCCCCCGCGTAGAACGCCGGGGAGGCGGGCAGCACGACCGCGCCCGCCTCGTCCAGGGCCACCATCTGCTTCAGCGTCTGGCCGCTGAGCGGGGTCTCGCGCACCGCGACGACCAGCGGACGCCGCTCCTTCAGCGTCACGCTCGCGGCCCGCTGGAGCAGGTCCTTCGACAGGCCGAGCGCCACCCCGGCCACACAGGCCGTCGAGGCCGGCACGATGAGCATCCCCTTCGCCGGGTACGACCCGGAGGACGGCCCGGCGGCCAGGTCCCCGGCCGGCCAGTGGCGTACGCGCTCCAGCTCCGCCCCGCCCACCGCGAACGCCTCCGGATCCCCGTCGGCGCCCCGCGCCAGCCAGCTCCGCAGGTCCTCGCGCCAGTGCCCGTCCCGGAACGCGATGCCGGTCTCGTCGAGCAGGGTCAGGCGCGAGGCGCGGCTCACCACCAGGTCCACGCTCTCGCCGGACGCCAGCAGCCCCCGCAGCACCGCGGCCGCGAACGGGGTCCCCGAAGCGCCCGACACCCCGACAATCCAAGGCCGCCGCTGCCGTCGCGTCTCTGAAGTCTCGGATTTCACAGGCGCGAGCCTATCCGGCACGCCCCCGCCCGCCGCATCCGGAACCGGCCGGTCGCCCCGGAGGCCCACCGGGGGGACGGGCGGAGCGCGGCCGCCGCCCCGAGCACCGGCGACCGCCCGGCCCGTCCACGCGGACGCCGTCCGCCCGCGTCACGGGGTGAGGCCGCGCACCAGCAGGTCGAGCAGCGCGCAGGCGAACAGCGCCATGCCGATGAAGCCGTTGACGGTGAAGAAGGCGCGGTTGAGCCGGGACAGGTCGTGCGGCCGCACCACGCGGTGCTCGTAGACGAAGGCCGCCGCGACGACCGCCATCCCGATCCAGTAGAAGACCTCGGCCCCCGTGGCCAGCCCGAACCAGACCAGCAGCCCGGTCGTCACCACGTGGCAGACCCGCGCGCCCCACAGCGCCGCCGGGATGCCGAAGCGCGCCGGGAAGGAGTGCACCCCGTGGGCCCGGTCCGCGGCCACGTCCTGGCAGGCGAAGATCAGGTCGAAGCCGCCGATCCAGATCCCGACGGCGAGCCCGAGGATCACCGCGTCCCACGACCAGGCGCCGGTCACCGCGAGCCACGCGCCGACCGGCCCGATGGCCTGCGCCAGCCCCAGGATCGCGTGCGGGAAGTCGGTGAACCGCTTGCCGTACGGATAGACCACCATCGGCACGACGGCCAGCGGCGCGAGCGCCAGGCAGAGCGGGTTGAGCAGGGCGGCCGCGCCGAGGAAGACGACGAGCGCGACGAGCGCCCCCGTCCACGCCGACGCCACCGACACCGCGCCGGTCACCAGCTCGCGGTTCGCGGTGCGCGGGTTGCGGGCGTCGATCTCCCGGTCGATGATCCGGTTCGCGGCCATGGCGAACGTCCGCAGCCCCACCATCGCGAGGGTGACGAGCAGCAGCGTGACCCAGTGGATCGTGCCGTCCACCCGGTACATCGCGGTCAGCGCGGCGATGTACGCGAAGGGCAGCGCGAAGACCGAGTGCTCGATCATCACCAGCCGCAGGAAGGCCCTGGTCCGGCCCCTGGCCGGCGCGGGGCCGGGGACGGACGCCGTCTCGGCCGCACCGCTCACAGTCCGTACTCCTTCCAGCGGCGGTCGACCTTCGCCGCCGTCTCCGGGTCGGACTCGACCATCTCCGGCCAGCCCCCGTCGCGGGTGTAGCCCTCCTCGGGGAGCTTCCTGGTGGCGTCGATGCCGGCCTTGCCGCCCCAGAACTGCTGGTACGAGGCGTGGTCCAGGTGGTCCACCGGCCCCTCCACCACCGTCAGGTCGCGGGAGTAGTCGGTGTTGCCGAGCGCCCGCCACGCCACCTCGTGCAGGTCGTGGACGTCGCAGTCGGCGTCCACCACGATGATCAGCTTGGTCAGCGACATCATGTGCGCCCCCCAGACGGCGCTCATCACCTTCTGGGCGTGCTTCGGGTACTTCTTGTCGATGGAGACGATCGCGCAGTTGTGGAAGCCGCCCGCCTCCGGGAGGTGGTAGTCCACGATGTCCGGCACGATGATCTTCAGCAGCGGCAGGAAGAACCGCTCCGTGGCGCGGCCCAGCGGACCGTCCTCGGTCGGCGGGCGGCCCACCACGATGGACTGGAGCAGCGGCCGCCTGCGCATCGTGACGCAGTCGACGGTCAGCGCGGGGAACGGTTCCTGCGGGGTGTAGAAGCCGGTGTGGTCCCCGAACGGGCCCTCCGGCAGCATCTCGCCCGGCTCCAGCCACCCCTCGATGACGACCTCCGCGTGCGCGGGGACCTGGAGCGGCACGGTCCGGCAGTCGACCATCTCGATCCGCTTGCCCTGGACGAACCCGGCGAAGAGGTACTCGTCGATGTCCCCCGGCAGCGGCGCGGTCGAGGCGTACGTCACGGCGGGCGGCGCGCCGAAGGCGATGGCGACGGGCAGCCGCTCGCCGCGCCGGGCGGCGACCTGGTAGTGGTTGGCGCTGTCCTTGTGGATCTGCCAGTGCATCCCGATGGTGCGCCTGTCGTGGCGCTGGAGCCGGTAGAGGCCCAGGTTCCGCACGCCGGTCTCGGGGTGCTTGGTGTGGGTCAGACCCAGGTTGAAGAACGACCCGCCGTCCTTCGGCCAGGTGAACAGCGCGGGCAGCGCGTCCAGGTCGACGTCGTCGCCGGTCAGCACCACCTCCTGGACGGGCGCGTCGGCGGGCTTCACCTTCTTCGGCGGGACGTGCACCATCGAGCCGAGCTTCCCGAAGGCCTCCCGCACCCCCACGAACCCCTGCGGCAGCTCCGGCTTCAGCAGCCCGCCGATCTTGTCGCTGATGTCGGCGTACGACGTGAGCCCCAGGGCCTTGAGGAGGCGGCGGTCGGTCCCGAAGACGTTCATGGCCAGGGGCATGGAGGAGCCCTTGACGTTCTCGAACAGCAGGGCGGGGCCGCCCGCCTTGTTGACCCGGTCGACGATCTCGCCGACCTCCAGGTGGGGGTCGACCTCGACCTTGACGCGCTTGAGATCACCATCGCGCTCAAGAGCCCGGAGCAGGGAGCGAAGATCGTCGTAAGCCATGGCATCCAGTCTGTCATCCCCGCCCGAAAGGCCCCCTCGGGGCTCCCCCGCCGGCCCCGCCGCCATGCCCGCCCCCGCGCCCCCCGGAGCGCCTCGCCGGGCCCCGGCCGACCGGCGGCGAGCCGGTACCCTGGCCGCGACACCGGGGCGCCACCGCGCCTCGCCGCCGCTTCCTGGGGGACGCACCATGAGAGCCCTGATGATCCTCGTGCCGATGGCTCTGATGATCTACGCCTTCATCGACTGCCTGCACACCCCGGAGGAGGAGACGAAGCACCTGCCGAAGCTGGCGTGGGTCTTCATCATCCTGCTGTTCTGGGTCGTCGGCTCGATCGGCTGGCTCGCCGCCGGCAAGGTGCGGCACGGCGGGGGCGGGTCCTCGGCCCGGCGGCGCGGCCGGCGGACGCAGTGGGTGGCCCCGGACGACAACCCCGACTTCCTCAGGACGCTCAAGGCGGACGGCGAGACCGGCGGCGGGGACGCCGCGGAGGACCGGGCCGGGGACGGCGCGGGGAAGGACGGGGCCCGCGGCGGGGCCGACCCGTCGGCCCTGGAGGACTGGGAGGCGGACCTGCGCCGCCGCGAGGAGGAGCTGAAGCGCCGCGATCGCGGCACCGGCCCGGACGACACCGCCCCGCCCGCCGCCCCCTGACGCGACACGGCGACGGGGGGGGGGGGGGGGGGGGGGGGGGGGGGGGGGGGGGGGGGGGGGGGGGGGGGGGGGGGGGGGGGGGGGGGGGGGGGGGGGGGGGGGGGGG
>NZ_JBVJCD010000103.1:0-9182 GCF_055588985.1 Streptomyces sp. NPDC041970 | reverse complement strand
CCCCCCCCCCCCCCCCCCCCCCCCCCCCCCCCCCCCCCCCCCCCCCCCCCCCCCCCCCCCCCCCCCCCCCCCCCCCCCCCCCCCCCCCCCCCGCTGCCGGTCGTCGGTCAGACGGCGAGCGCCTGCGCGCGGCGCTTCACCTCCGTACCGCGATTCTCGCTCAGCGCCTGCGCGGGGGTGCCGGGCAGGGTCGGGTCGGGGGTGAAGAGCCACTCCAGCATCTCTTCGTCGGAGTAGCCGTCGTCCCTCAGGAGGGTCAGGGTGCCGGAGAGGCCCTTGACCACCTTGTCGCCGTCGATGAAGGCGGCGGGCACCTGGAGCGTCCGGTTCTCACCACGGCGTACGGCGATGAGCTGGCCCTCCTTGACCAACTGCCGTACACGCGTCACCTCGACACCGAGCATTTCCGCGATGTCGGGGAGGTGGAGCCAGGCGGGGACGAGAGCATCGGTCTTTGCGTCAATCACGGTCACGGGGACAAGCGTGCCATCCGGCACCGACAGCCGGTAGCCGGGCCCGCCCGTACGGGGCCGACCCGGCCCCTCACAGGGCGGCGGACTTCAGCGGGACGGCGGGGTCGGCGACCCGCTCCGGGTCGAGCGCGGCCCCCGACTCGATGAGCCGGCGGCCCTGGGCGAGGTCGCGCGGGCGGCCCACGGCGAGCACGGCGACCAGCGCGCCCGCGCGCAGCCAGCACACCGACCAGGCGTCGTCCGCGCCGTCGCCGCGCCACAGCAGCGTGTCGGCGCCGGCGTGGTGGCCGGCGTACTGCACGAAGCGGCCGAACTGCTCGGACCAGAAGTACGGGACGGGGTCGTGGACGGGCGGCGGCCCGCCGTCCTCGGCGGCCGTGATCGCGGCGGCCACGGTGCGCGGGCCCTGGAGGGCGTTGTCCCAGTGGTGGACCAGCAGGCGTTCGCCGTAGCGGGCGGAGGGGAAGGAGGCGCAGTCCCCGACCGCGTACACGTCGGGCAGCGAGGTGCGCAGCGCGCTGTCGGCGGTGACCGAGCCGTCCGGGCCGAGCGCGATCCCGGAGCCGGCGAGCCAGCCGGTGGCGGGCCGGGCGCCGATGCCGACGACCACGGCCCCGGCGGGCAGGGAGCGGCCGTCCGCCAGGACCGCGGCCCCCTCCCCGACGCGCTCGACGCGGGCGCCGGTGAGGAGGCGGGCGCCGCTCGCGGCGTACCAGTCGGCCATGGGGGCGGTCACCTCGGCGGGCAGGGCGCCCGCCAGCGGGCGGTCGGCCGCCTCGACGACGGTGACCGCGCACCCGGCCGCGCGGGCGGCGGTGGCGAACTCCGCGCCGATCCAGCCCGCCCCGACGACGACCACGTCCTCCCGCCGCTCCAGGACGGGCCGCAGCCGGGCGGCGTCGTCGAGGGTGCGCAGCAGATGGACGCCGGGGACGCCTTCCGTGCCGGGGAGGGCGACGGGCTCCGCGCCGGTGGCGAGGACCAGGGCGTCGTAGCGCACCGGCCCGTCGGCCGTCTCCAGCACATGGTCGGCGGCGCGCAGGGCGGTGACGGACAGGCCGAGGCGCAGGGTGATGCCGAGGGCGTCGAAGTCGACGTCGAAGGCCGTCTCCTCGGCCATGCCGAGGAGGACCGCCTTGGACAGCGGCGGTCGGTCGTAGGGCTGGTGGGGTTCGGCGCCGATCACGGTGAGGGGGCCGGTGAAGCCCCGCTCCCGCAGGGCCACGGCGCTCTGCACGCCCGCCATGCCCGCTCCGACGACCACGACGTGCCGTGTCAGCCGCGCCGCCCGCTGTTCCGTCCGCTCGCTCACCCGCCCACCCTAATCGCCTGACGGACCGTCAGTGCGGGGGGTTGCCGTCGGTCAGGCGGGAAGCTGCTCCACCACGCTCGTCCCGGCGCCCTCCTGGGACTCCCACTCCCACACCTCCTCCAGCCGCACCCGGCCGTCCGCCAGCTCGACGACGGTGGAGCGGCAGTGCCCGCCGGACGTCGTCCCGTCCCGCTTGAGCTGGACGTAGCGGAAGTCGAGCGCGTCGCCCTCGCGGGTGCCGACGAGATGGCCGCGCACCACGTCGCCGCCCTCGTACGCGGCCCAGACGACGCCGTCCCGCTCGTGGTACGCGAAGCGGGTGCGGGCGCCGACCTGGCCGGGGGCCTGGTCGGCGACCGGCGCGAGGACGAGTCCGTCGAGCGAACGGGCCACAGTGGCTGCTCCCCTTACTGGCCGCGGGCGACTGGGTTTAGGGTGGCCACGGTAGAACACTCGCGGGAGCCCGGACGCACCGGGCTGAGAGGGAGGCTGGGCGGCCTCCGACCGTACGAACCTGCTCCGGGTCATGCCGGCGAAGGGAGGGGCTGGACGCGTATGCCTGCCGTCGACGACACCTCGGGGTCCGACGTCCTCGTCATCGGGGGCGGGCTCATCGGCCTGGTCACCGCGTGGCGGGCCGCCCAGCGCGGGCTGCGCGTCACCGTGGCGGACCCGGAACCGGGCGGCGGGGCCGCCCGGGTGGCGGCCGGCATGTTGGCCGCGGTCACCGAGCTCCACTACGGCGAGCAGATGCTGCTCGGCCTCAACCTCGCCTCCGCCGACCGCTATCCGGCGTTCGTGGCGGAGCTGGAGGAGGTCAGCGGCCTGGACACCGGCTTCCGCGCCTGCGGCACGCTCGCCGTGGCGCTGGACGCCGACGACCGGGCCCACCTGCGGGAGCTGCACGCCCTCCAGGAGCGCTCCGGGCTGGAGTCGGTCTGGCTGAGCGGCCGCGAGTGCCGCCGCCTGGAGCCGATGCTGGCTCCGGGCGTCCGGGGCGGGCTGCGGGTCGACGGCGACCACCAGGTGGACCCGCGCCGCCTCGCCGCGGCGCTGCGGACCGCCTGCGGGCGGGCGGGGGTCGCGTTCCGCGGCACGACCGCCGAACGGCTGCTGGTCGCCGGTGACCGGGCCACGGGGGCGCTGCTCGGCGACGGCGCGGAGTTCGGGGCCGACCGGGTGGTGCTCGCCGCGGGCAGCCTGAGCGGCCGGCTCGCGGGGCTGCCCCCGGAGGTCGTGCCGCCGGTCCGCCCGGTCAAGGGCCAGGTGCTCCGGCTGACGGTGCCTCCGGCGTACGCCCCCTTCCTCAGCCGCACCGTGCGCGCCGTGGTCCGGGGCGGCTCCCTCTACCTCGTGCCCCGCGAGAACGGCGAGCTGGTCGTCGGCGCGACCAGCGAGGAGATGGGCTGGGACACCACGGTCACCGCCGGCGGGGTGTACGAGCTGCTGCGCGACGCCCACGAACTGGTGCCGGGCATCACCGAGCTGCCCCTCACCGAGACCCGCGCCGGTCTGCGCCCCGCCTCCCCCGACAACGCGCCGCTCCTCGGCCCGACCGCGCTGCCCGGCCTGCTGCTCGCCACCGGCCACCACCGCAACGGCGTCCTGCTGACGCCCGTCACCGGTGACGCGATGGCCGACGCCCTGACCACCGGCGAGCTGCCCGAGGTGGCCCGCCCCTTCGCCCCCGGCCGCTTCGCGCCCCTTCCCGCCGCACCCGCACCCCAGGAGCAGCCCGCATGACCCAGCCGCCCGCGGCGCCCGAGAGCGCCGCCGCTCCCGCGTCCGTCTCCGTCTCCGTGAACGGGGAGGTCCGCGTCCTCCCCGCCGGGACGGACCTGGACGCCCTCGTCGCCACCCTGACCCCGGCCCGCTCCGGGGTCGCCGCCGCCGTCAACGAGAGCGTCGTCCCGCGCGGCCGGTGGGCCGCCACGCCGCTCGGCGAGGGCGACCGCGTCGAGGTGCTCACCGCCGTGCAGGGAGGCTGACCGTGTCGGACGACGCCTTCGCCCTGGGGCCCGCCGCCTTCGGCTCCCGGCTCATCATGGGGACCGGCGGGGCGCCCAGCCTGGAGGTGCTGGAGCGCTCGCTGATCGCCTCGGGGACCGAGCTGACCACGGTCGCGATGCGCCGGCTCGACCCGACGGTGCAGGGCTCGGTGCTCTCGGTGCTGGAGCGGCTGTCCATCCGGGTCCTGCCGAACACGGCGGGCTGCTTCACCGCCGGCGAGGCGGTGCTGACCGCCCGGCTGGCCCGTGAGGCGCTCGGCACCGACTGGGTCAAGCTGGAGGTGGTGGCCGACGAGCGGACCCTGCTGCCCGACCCGATCGAGCTGCTGGACGCGGCGGAGGTCCTGGTCGACGACGGGTTCACCGTGCTGCCGTACACCAACGACGACCCGGTGCTGGCGCGGAAGCTGGAGGACGTGGGCTGCGCCGCGATCATGCCCCTGGGCTCCCCCATCGGCTCCGGGCTCGGCATCCGCAACCCGCACAACTTCGAGCTGATCGTCGAGCGGGCGGGCGTCCCGGTGATCCTCGACGCGGGGGCCGGGACCGCGTCGGACGCGGCGCAGGCCATGGAGCTGGGGTGCGCCGCCGTGATGCTCGCCTCCGCGGTGACCAGGGCCCAGGAGCCGGAGCTGATGGCCGCCGCGATGCGCCACGCGGTGGAGGCCGGGCGGCTCGCGTACCGGGCCGGGCGGATTCCGCGCCGCCGCTTCGCCGAGGCGTCCTCCCCCGCCGAGGGGCGGGCGGCGCTCGATCCGGAGCGCCCGGCGTTCTAGAACGGTCACGGGCGGGTCGCGGGGCGGGTCCGGTTCCGCCCCGGCCCGTCGGCGGCGCCGGCGGCGGCTCGTAGACTCTCCGGGTGGACACGACCCTCCAGGACCCTCTCGTCGGGCGGCTGCTCGACGGCCGGTATCGCGTAGAGGCGCGCATCGCCGTCGGCGGGATGGCCACGGTCTACCGGGCCGTGGACACCCGGCTGGACCGGGTGCTCGCCCTGAAGGTGATGCACCCGGCGCTGGCCGCCGACGCCTCCTTCGTCGAGCGCTTCATCCGGGAGGCCAAGTCGGTGGCCCGGCTCGCCCACCCCAACGTCGTCGGGGTCTTCGACCAGGGCGCCGAGGGCGCGTACGTCTACCTCGCCATGGAGTACGTGGCGGGGTGCACCCTGCGCGACATCCTCCGCGAGCGCGGGGCGCTGCAGCCGCGCGCCGCCCTGGACATCCTGGAACCGGTCCTCGCCGCGCTCGGCGCGGCCCACCGGGCCGGGTTCGTGCACCGCGACATGAAGCCGGAGAACGTCCTGATCGGGGACGACGGCCGGGTCAAGGTCGCCGACTTCGGCCTGGTCAGGGCGGTCGGCACGGCCACCGACACCACCGGCTCCCTGCTGGGCACGGTGTCCTACCTCGCGCCCGAGCAGATCGAGCACGGCACCGCCGACACCCGCAGCGACGTCTACGCCTGCGGGGTCGTGCTGTACGAGATGCTGACCGGCGCCAAGCCGCACACCGGTGAGAACGCCGCCCAGGTCATCTACCAGCACCTCAACGCGGACGTCCCGGCCCCGTCCGCCGTCGTGCCGGGGCTGCCGGTCGCGCTGGACGCCCTGGTGGCGAGCGCGACCGCCCGCGCCCCCGAGCTCCGCCCGCACGACGCGGTGCTGCTGCTGGCCGAGACCCGCGAGGCCCGCGCCGCGCTGAGCGAAGCCGAGCTGGACGCCGTACCGCCGCAGGCGCTGTCGGGCGTGCACGACGGCTCGGACGACCGGACGAGCGTGCTTCCGCGCGCCCTCCCGGCCGGCGCCGACGCGGTGCACCGCACCAGCCGCCTGGAGGCCCCGCCGCACGCCGCCGCGCCGCCGCGCCGGCGCGGACCGTTCGCCGGGCCGCACCGCACGCTCGTCGCGGTGGTCACCGCCGTCCTGCTGGCGCTGGGCGTCGGCACGGGCGTCTGGTACATCAACTCCGGGCAGTTCACCCGCGTCCCCTCCCTGCTCGGCCAGACCCAGAAGACCGCCGAGCAGCGGATCGCGGACGCGGGGCTCGGGCTGAAGGGCGTGGACCGGGTCTTCAGCGACACGGTCGAGAGGGGGGCGGTCGTCAGCAGCGACCCCTCCTCGGGCGCGCGCATCCGGGGCAACGGCTCGGTGCGGCTCGTCGTCTCGCGCGGCCCCGAGATCGTGCGCGTGCCCGACGTGGCGGGCGGCTCCCTCGCGGACGCCCGGCGCGCCCTGAAGAAGGAGGGCCTGGTGCCGGGGATGACGACCAAGGAGTTCAGCGAGGACGTGGCCCGCGGCAAGGTGATCCGCACCGACCCCCACGCCGGCGCGGACCGCCACCCCGACACGGCCGTGGCGCTCGTCGTCAGCAAGGGCAGCCCCGTCGAGGTGCCCGACGTCGCCGGGCTCCCGGTGCGGGAGGCCACCGCCGAGCTGGAGGCCGAGGGGCTCGCGGTGCGGGTGCTGCCCGGCCGGGTCCACTCCGCGATGGCCGCCGGAAGCGTCGCGGAGCAGTCTCCGGGCGAGGGCGCCGAGGCCGCCGAGGGCGACACGGTCGAGCTGACCGTGTCCAAGGGCCCCCGGATGCTGGACGTCCCGGACGTCACCGGCCGGGACGTGGACGAGGCGCGGAGCACCCTGCGGGAGGCGGGCTTCGAGGTGAAGGTCGAGCGGCCGTTCCTCTCCTTCGGCGACACGATCGGCAGCCAGTCCGTCGAGGGCGGCGAGCGGGCCCCCGAGGGCTCCACCATCACCATCACGACCAAGGGACTCTGAACCCCATGCGCAATCCGGTGGGCGGACACGTCCCGGTGGCCGGCGGCCTCGCCAAGGTCGGTCTGGGGTACGCCCGCGAGCTGGCGGCCGAGGCCGTGCAGGTCTTCGTGGCCAACCCGCGCGGCTGGGCGACGCCCGCCGGCAGCCCGGCCCAGGACGAGCTGTTCCGCGAGCAGTGCGCGGCGGCCTCGATCCCGGCGTACGTGCACGCCCCGTATCTGATCAACTTCGGCTCGCACACCGCCGCCACGGTCGAGCGGTCCGCCGAGTCGCTGCGCCACTCGCTGCGCCGGGGCCGGGAGATCGGCGCGCTGGGCGTGGTGGTGCACACCGGCTCGGCGACCGGCGGGCGGCCGCGCGCCGAGGCGCTGGCCCAGGTGCGGGAGCACCTGCTGCCGCTGCTGGACGAGCTGACGGAGGACGGCGACCCGGACCTGCTCCTGGAGTCGACCGCCGGCCAGGGCTCCTCGCTCTGCTCGCGGACCTGGGACTTCGGCCCGTACTTCGAGGCGCTGGACTCCCACCCGAAGCTGGGCGTCTGCCTGGACACCTGCCACATATACGCGGCGGGGCACGACCTCGCGGGCCCTGCGGGGATGCGGCAGACGCTGGACCTGCTGGTGGACACGGTGGGCGAGGGCCGCCTCAAGCTGATCCACGCCAACGACTCCAAGGACGTCGTGGGCGCGCACAAGGACCGCCACGAGAACATCGGCTCCGGCCGCATCGGGGCGGAGCCCTTCCGGGAGCTGTTCACCCATCCGGCGACCGAGGGCGTGCCGCTGGTCATCGAGACGCCGGGCGGCAAGGAGGGGCACGCGGCGGACGTGGCCCGGCTGAAGGAGTTGCGCGGCTGACGGCGGCGGGTCAGAGCTCGGGGCCGTCGCCGGGCTCCTCCTGGTAGGAGTAGCGCTGTTCGCGCCAGGGGTCGCCGACGTTGTGGTAGCCCCGCTCCTCCCAGAAGCCCCGGCGGTCCGCCGTCATGTACTCGACGCCCCGGACCCACTTCGGGCCCTTCCACGCGTACCGGTGCGGGACGACGAGGCGCAGCGGGAAGCCGTGCTCGGCGGTCAGCAGCTCGCCGTCCTTGTGGGTGGCGAAGAGGGTGCGCTCGGAGGCGAAGTCCTCCAGGCGCAGGTTCGAGGAGAAGCCGTACTCGGCCCAGACCATCACATGGGTGGCCTCGGGCGCGGGCGGCGCGAGATCGAGGACCGTGCGGGCGAGGACCCCGCCCCATTCGGCGCCGATCATGCTGAACTTCGTCACGCAGTGCAGGTCGGCGACGACGGAGGCGAACGGCAGGGCCGAGAACTCCTGGTGGTTCCAGCAGTGCTTGTCGCCGTCCGCGGTGGCCCCGAAGACCCGGAACTCCCAGCGGTCGGGCCTGAACTTGGGGACGGGTCCGTAGTGGGTGACCGGCCAGCCGCGCTGCAGTCGCTGTCCCGGCGGAAGCTCGGTCTGCTCTGACGCGCGGTGTTCCCGGCTTTCCGGCTGACCCATGCCTCCATGGTGACAGACAGGCAGGGGTGGTCATGACCAGGGCAGACCCATCCGGGGCAACTCGTACTAAGCGTGCACTTACTGGACGGCCGCCGGGCGCGGTGCGAGGATGCGGCCAACTTGTCGATCGCGCTGGAAGGAGCCTCTGCGATGCAGGGCGACCCCGAGGTCCTTGAGTTCCTCAACGAGCAGTTGACCGCCGAGCTGACGGCCATCAACCAGTACTTCCTGCACGCCAAGATGCAGGAGAACTTCGGCTGGACGAGGCTCGCCAAGTACACGCGCGCCGAGTCCTTCGACGAGATGAAGCACGCGGAGGTGCTCACCGACCGCATCCTCTTCCTCGACGGGCTGCCCAACTACCAGCGGCTCTTCCACGTCCGGGTGGGCCAGACGGTCACCGAGATGTTCCAGGCCGATCGCCAGGTCGAGGTGGAGGCGATCGACCGCCTCAAGCGGGGCGTCGAGGTGATGCGCGCCAAGGGCGACATCACCTCCGCGAACATCTTCGAGTCGATCCTGGCGGACGAGGAGCACCACATCGACTACCTCGACACGCAACTGGAGCTGGTGGAGAAGCTGGGCGAGCCGCTCTACCTCGCGCAGCTCATCGAGCAGCCGGAGAGCTGACCCGTCAGGCGGCGTCGGCGAGGGGCGCGCCGCGCAGCGCGGTCGCGGCGACCGGCTCGGCGGCAGGCGCGGCGGGTTCGCGGCGCTGGTCCAGCAGCTCGCGGCGCGGGCAGTCGCCCCGCCCCAGCAGGGCCTGGATACGGCGTACGCAGCCGCCGCAGTCCGTTCCGGCCTTGCAGGCCGAGGCGATCTGGCGGGGGGTACAGGCGCCGGCCTCCGCATGGGCCTTGACCTGCTGTTCCGTCACGCCGAAACAGGAGCAGACGTACATGCGGTTCACCTCCCGGCGGGTCGGTCGCGGGCGCCTTCCCGGTCTTCGGTGAGGCTAACCTAACCTTACCCATCCCTCAAGCCGTGCAAAAGCCCTGGAACGGCCGGTGGGGGGGGGGGGGGGGGGGGGGGGGGGGGGGGGGGGGGGGTGGTGGTGGGGGGGGGGGGGGGGGGGGGGGGGGGGGGGGAGTGGGGGGGGGGGGGGGAGCGAGCGG
>NZ_JBVJCD010000102.1:0-9696 GCF_055588985.1 Streptomyces sp. NPDC041970 | reverse complement strand
GAGAGCCTGAGCACGGAGGGGCTGCGCCTGCTGCGCAAGGGCGCCACCGCCTACCAGAACATCCGCTTCCTGCTCGGCTGCGCCGAATACGGCGTGCGGGCGGACTGGAACATCCTCACCGGCTACCCCAACGAGACGCCGGAATCGCTCACCGCCCAACTGGACGCCGTGGCCTCGCTGACGCACCTCACGCCGCCGCACATCACCCTGATCCGCTTCGACCGCTTCAGCCCCTACGTCGAGAACCCCGAGCGCTACGGCCTGGAGCTGACCCGCCCCCTGCCCGGCTACCAGCACGTCTACCCGGACCTCTCCTCCGACGAACTGTGGGACATCGCCTACCACTTCGAGGGCGAGTTCACCGACGGCGCCGCGAACGCCCCGATCCGGCGCCGGCTCGCGGCGCGGGTCAGGCTCTGGCGGGCGCACCACGGGAAGTCCTCGTTCACCTACCGCCTCGGCTTCGACTCCGTCACCCTCTCCGACCGGCGCCCCGGCCTGCCCGGCGGGGACGTCCGGCTCTCGGGCGACGAGGCCCGGCTCTACCGCGCCGTCATCGGCGGAACCCGCCACCGAGACCTCCAGGAGCTGGGGTGGTCGGGGGACCGCTGGGACCAGGCCCAGGAAACGCTGCGCGACTGGCAGCGGCGCCGATGGGTGTACGCGGAAGGCACCAAGGTCATCGCCCTGGCGATCAGGGCCGTGCCGTCCGCCTACCGCACCCCACCGGCCAAGGGCACCCCCCGGCGGGCCCGAACCCCCGTACCGCTCACGCTCACCGCCCGACCGTAGGGAGGCCATGGCACCGCGCATCCGGGCACGCGGACCCGAGGGACGCCCACAGCGCGGGCTGCCCGCGGAGCACGAACGCAAGCACCCCGTTACCGCACGAACCGACGAAAGGAACACCCTCATGGGACCCGTGGTCGTATTCGACTGCATGACGGCTGACTTCCTCAACGACGACCCCAACAACGCGGAGCTCAGCGCCCTGGAACTCGCGGAGCTGGAGTCCTGGGGCGTCTGGTCCGAGGACGACACCAACGTCTGACGCTCCTGACGAAGAACCGGCAAGGGGATCGGTGACGGCTCCGCCGTGACCGACGGCCCGGACGCACGCCAGCGTCCGGGCCGACCACGCCCCCGCACCGGACCTCGACACGGCAGGCGGACCGCGGCGACCAGAGCGACCGAGGGGCGAAGAGGTGAGCGTGCGAAGCACATCGACCGACCGGTGCGAACTGAGCGAGGTCGATTACCGGATGTGGCCCGCTCCGGACACCGTGACCGCACGGTGCCGGATCAGGACGGCGTCCGGCGCGACCGCGGAGGGCCACGGGACGGCCGGGCAGGAACCCCTGGCCCGCCGGAAGGCCTTCTCCGAGGCGGTCGAACGCCTGGCCGCCTGCTCCCCCCTGGCCCCGGTGCTCCGCCCGGCCGCTCCCGCGTCCGGCGGCCGCGACGGGCTCGTCGCCGGGTCGTCCGGGCTGCGCACGGCGCCCCCCGGCTGCGGGGTGCGCCGCTACCGCGCGCCGGCCGGCGGCCCCGACCGCGAGGTGCCGGTCTTCTGGTCCTCGCCCTGGATCGCCGGGCAGGAGCTGCGCTCGGGCGTGCTGTCCTCCACCGACGCCCGACTGGCCTGCACCGTCGGCTGGGCCGCCGCGCCCGACGCCGACGCGGCGCTCGACGGCGCCCTGCTGGAGCTGACGGAGTCCGTCGACTACGGCGTGTTCCTGTACCGCGGGCTGGCGACGCCGCCGTACCGGCCGCCCGCCCCGCGGCCGCCGGCCGCGGGCGGCGCGAGGGCCCCCACCCGCCCGGCGCCGGAACCCGAGCCCGAGCTGGTGCCGCTGCGCGGGATCACCCGCACGCCCACCGTCCTCGCCGTCGCCCGCAGCGAGGACCGGTCGATGCCCGCCACCGGCCTCGGCAGCGGGCCGGACCTCCGGCAGGCCGCCGAACGCGCCCTGCTGGAGCTCGAACAGGCGCGGACCATGTGGCGGGCAAACCCGACGGGCGCCTCCGCCGAGCGGGAGTTCCTCCGCCGGTTCGAGAGATGGCCCGCCCTGGTGCGGTGCGTCCGCCTCGACTTCGACCCGCGGGGGGCGGAGCCCGACCGCCCGGCCGCGGCGCCGCGCGCCCTCCCGCCCCGCGCCCCGCTGCGGGAACTGACCGCCCACTCCCTCTCCGTATGGGCCGACCGGATCTCGGTCGACCTCTTCGGCCCCGACCTTCCGCCGACCAGGCTCCACCTCGCCCACGCGGTGACCGATCCGCAGCCTCTGCTGGGCCTGGTCCGAGCAGGAATCCCCGTGTTCGACACGGGCGAAGTGAGGAGAACCCTTGCCCCGGACCGCACACCACGACCTGCTGACCGCCGCGATCTCCGGCCCGACCGACTCGGACCACGTGCCACCCGAGCGTGAGACCCCCCTCACCACGGCCCTGACCACGGTCGGGGACTGGCTGGCCGACCGGAGCCTGACCGCCGACATCAGCCGCTACGGGATCGACAGCGCGCCCACCTACGAGGTCCGCCTGACCGACGCCGAGGGCGCGCTGTGCTCGCGCAGCTCGGGCAAGGGCCTCGGCCACCGCAGCCTGGCCAGCGCCCTCTACGAGAGCGCCGAGCACTACCACCTGGACTGGCGGCGCGACCACCGGGCGGACGAGGCGTCGTTCCTGACCACCGAGGCCGTGGCCGGCCAGCCGTCCGCCGCACCGTCCGCGCTGCTGCGACGGCTGGCCGGGATCGACCCCCGCGGCGAGGTCCTGACCCGCTCCTACCGCCCGGTCGCCGAGGTGCTCGGCGAGAAGGCCGACGCGCCGGTCCACCACCACCCGGTCTTCCTCCGCGACGGCGGCTACCGCAACTGGCCGCACCCCGCCGACACGGGGGTGTTCGCACCGCTGTGGCACTACACCTCCAGCGCCGGGTACGCCGCGGGGGCCACCCTGGCGGAGGCCCTGGTGCACGCGGTCAACGAGGCCATCGAGCGCGACGCGTGGTCGCACCTGCTCGCCGGGGCCTACTTCACGGACGGCGGCGCACTGCCCGTCGTCGAACCCGACGACCTCCCCGCCGACCTGCGGGAGTTGACCGACGAGGTCGCGGCGGCCGTCGACGCGCGGCTCCTGATCGTCTCCCTCACCTGCGACACCCGCGTGCCCAGCTACCTGGTCTGCGACGCGGTCGCCGACGAACCGGTCCGGCTGGTCGGCAGCGGCTCGTCCCCGGTCCCCGAGTACGCCCTCCAGCGCGCCCTGCTGGAGTACCTCCAGGTGCGGACGATGTACCGGCACGGCCCGGTGGACGCCGGCAGCGAGTCCGAGCAGATCGGCCGCGCCCTGGCGCGCTGGCCGCGCCACCTCGCGGCGGCCCGGTTCGACGTGCGGGCCCTGCCGCACCGCGCGGTGCCCTTCGACACCGCCGACGCGCTGCCCGCGTCGGCCGCCCCCGAGGAGCTGCTGCGGCGGCTGGTCGAGAGGCTGCGCGCGGTGGGCCTGGAGCCGTACCACCGGGTCCTCACCGAGCCGGGTCCGGTGACGGTGGTCGACGTCGTCGTCCCCGGACTGGAGATGCTGGACAAGGCGCGCGCGGGCTACCCGGTGCTCCCCACCGGCCGGCTCGACGCCCGGCTGCGGCCCCGGAAGGGCGGTCAGCGGTGAGGCTCGTACTGGTCGCACCGCCCTGGAACAGCCTGTACCGGCCGTCGATCCAGATCGCCACCCTGGCGGCGCTGGCCGACCACGCGCCGGGCGACCCGATCACCCCGGTCTACGGGTACCTGGACTGGTCGCAGTACGCCGTGGAGACCCTGGGGTGGGACCCGGCGGAGTTCGTGTCCGTCTACGACACCATCGGCGAGGAGCTGTACGGCTTCGGCGTCGGCGACTGGATCTTCGGAGGGACGGCGGAGCCCGAGACCGCGGGAGACGGACCCGACCCGCGGGAGACGGACCCGGAGGCCTACGCCGCCTTCCTCACGTCGCGCGGCGTCTCCGAGGAGATGGTGCGCCGCGTCCTGGACCTGCGCGCGATCGCGCCCGACTTCGTGGCCGGGTTCGCTCAGCGCCTGCTCGACCTGGACGCCGCGATGTACGGGTTCACCACCTCGTTCAGCCAGCTCGTCCCCTCGCTGGCCATCGCTCGGGCCCTGAAGGAACGGGACCCCGGCCGCCACGTCGTCCTCGGCGGCGCCAACTGCGACCGGCCGATGGGGCAGGCCGTGATGGCCGCGTACCCGTTCGTCGACGCCGTGGTGCAGGGCGAGGGCGAGGCGGCGGTCGCGGCGCTGCGGGCGGCGGGGGGACTCGCCGACCTGGTGGGCGCGCCCGGCCTGGCGCTGCGTACCGAGGGCGGGATACGGGCGGCGCTGCCGGTGGCCCAGGAGGCGGACTCGGCCCCCGTGCCCCGCTACGACGAGTACTTCACCCGGTTGCGCGACCTGCCGTGGAGCGAGCTCATCACCCCGCACGTGGCTCTGCCGTTCCAGATGTCACGCGGCTGCTGGTGGGGGGAGAAGCTGCAGTGCACCTTCTGCGGCGAGAACGGCAGCGGCATGGTCTACCGCAGCAAGCCGGGGCGCAGGCTGACCGACACGCTGCGCCGACTGACCGAGAAGCACGGGGTGTTCGACACCTACGCGGTCGACACGATCCTCGCCAAGCGGGACAACGGCCTGGCCGAACTGGCCGCGTCCGAGGTCGACATCACGACCTTCTTCGAGGTGAAGGCGAACCTCGGACCGCGGGAGGTCGGCGAGATGCGGGCCGCCGGGGTGACCATGGTGCAGCCCGGCATCGAGAGCCTGAGCAGCGGGGCGCTGCGACTGCTGCGCAAGGGCGCCACCGCCTTCCACAACCTGCGGTTCCTGGTGCTCTGCGCCGAACTGGGCATCGACGCGCAGTGGAACCTGCTGTCGGCCATGCCGATGGAGACGCCCCGGATGCTGGAGGAGCAGCTCGCGCTGTTCCCCTTCATCACCCACCTGGCGCCCCCCTCGACGGTCAGCCGGGTCCGGGTGGACCGCTACAGCCCGTACTTCGAGCGGCCCGAGGAGTTCCGGATCGAGGTGGACGGGCCGGAGCCCAAGTACCGGTTCATCCACGCGGTCCCGGAGGCCGACCGCACCGCGCTCGCCTACTCCTTCTCGCACACCGAGACCGAGGAGCGGGCGGACGCGGAGGAGATGCTGGCGCTGCGGCGGCGGCTGGGCGCGCGGGTCGGGCTGTGGAAGAAGCTCCACGCGCAGTCCCGGTTCGCCTACCGGCTGGGACCGGACCTGACGGTGCTCCAGGACCACCGGCCGCACGTGGGCACCGGCCGCCACGTCCTGCGGGGCGCCGACGACAAGCTGTTCCGCACGATGGCGCACGGCGGGCGGATCGACCAGTCCGTGGAGAAGGTCTCCGACATGGCGGGCGTGCCCCAGGACGAGCTCCGGGCCCGGCTGCGGACCTGGAACCGGCGGGGGTGGCTGCACATCGAGGCCCGGCGGGGGCTGATCCTGGCCACGCGGGACGGTATGCCCGACACCCTGGGAAGGGCGGCGGAGCTGCGCGACGACGGGCTCGCCGACGAACTGCGGGAGCGCGACAGGCCGGACGCGCCGGAGGCGGGCACGGACACGGACCGGGTGGTCACCGCGGCGGGAGCCGGGCGGACGGGAGGAGAAGCGCGTGGATGAGGTCGAGCAGTTCACCGTGGTGTCGCGGGACGGCACGGTGATCGCCGCCGAACGCCGGCCCGGTACGGGCGAGGCGCTGCTGCTGGTGCACGGCGTGGCCATGGACCGGCGGGTGTGGACGGACTCCGGCTTCCTGGCGGCGCTCCCCGCCGATGTCGACGTCACCGCCGTGGACCTGCGCGGGCGCGGCGCCAGCGGGCCCGGCGGCGGCGCGGCGGCGCACGCCCCCGACCGGTACACGGCCGACCTGCGGGCCGTCCTGGACCACCTGGGCCATGACCGCTGCACGGTGGTCGGCCTGTACTACGGCGGCCGGGTCGCGCTGGCCGCTGCGGCCGCCGACCCCCGGATCGGCCGGGTGGTGTCCTTCTGCGCCCACGCGGAGGCGGTCGTGATCCCGAGCGACGCCGTGGAGGAGGAGGCCACCGCCGTCGAGGGGCCCGGCGGCGCCGCGTACCTGCGGGACAACTTCGTCGCCAAGGGCGCGCCGGCGTGGATGATCGACGCCTGCGACCGGGTGGACCGCCGGGAGCTGGGGCACGCCACGCGCGGCCTGCTGCTCGGCGGTGAGCGCGAGGTGGCGCGGGGCTTCCCCGACCAGGAGGTGGTGCTGGTCACGGCCTCCGGCGACGCGGACCTGGAGCCGTTCCGGCAGAGCGAGCGCCGGCTCGGGGCCCGGCTGTGGCTGCTCGACGCCGAGAGCCGGGTGAAGGCGGCGGCGCGCCTCGCGGACGTGGTCCGGGTGCTGCCGGACGGCGCCGCGGCGACGGGGCGGACGCCCGGATGAGCGGGGGACTGGAAGAGGCCCAGTGGCGGTGGCGGCGCAACCTGCTGCCCGAGGGCGACCCGCTGGTGACGGCCCTGGAGGAGTTGGCGGACCGGCCGCGGAACCACGTCCTGCGGCGGGTGCGGCAGGCCGACCCCGTCACGGGCGCGTTCGGGCCCGTGCAGGACCTGACCGTCGCCGACGGCCGCTGTACGGCGGGGCCCTCGCCGTGCGAGGGCCCCCGGCAACCTGAGCGCAAACGGCCGTGCGACTGGTACGCGGTCTCCGGCATGGTCGACGCCCACGCCCACGTGTCCTCGCTCGCGGACCTGGTCGGCCTCCTGGTCCACGGGGTGACGGGCTGCCGCCAGTTGTGGGGCGAACCCGCGCACCTGCTGGCGGAGGGCGCACGGCGGGCCCGGCACGTGGTGCTGCCCCGCCTCTGGGTCTCCGCCGGGGTCGTGGACGGGCCGACGACGAGGCTGCCCGAGGCGGTGACGGTCCTGGCCGACGACCGGGCGGTCCGCCGGGCGGTCGAGGAGGCGCTCGCGTTCGGCTACCACGGGCTCAAGATCTACGACGACGTCGAACCCGCCGTCCTGGAACGGCTGGCGGACGCCTGCGCCCGGACCGGCGTCCCGGTGGTCGGCCATGTGCCCGAACGGGTGCCGTTCGCGGCGGCGGCCCGCCTGCTGCGGACCAGCGAACACCTCTACGGCGTGGTGCCGAACGTGTTCCGCCTGCCGCAGGACCGCCGCTGGGACGCCCTGGCGGAGGCGCTGGCCGGGAACGGGGTCGCGGAGCGGGCGGCGGAGATGGGCGACGCGCTCGCCGCGTCCGGCCCGCACCGGCACCTGGTCTGCCCGACCCTGGTGTGCTGGCGGGCCCGGAGCGGCGAGCGGTCGAGGACCAGGCCCTCCCGGCAGGCGCTGGCCGCGGCGACCCCGAGCAGGCAGCGCGCCTGGCAGCACGCCGCGCGCGAGGCGCTGCGGCTCGACCCCGCGGAGGCCCGTCGGCGGGGCGGCGCCGTGGACCGCCTGGGCGAGCTGGTGGCGCGCACCGAGGGCGTGGCCGCCCGGCTCCTGGTCGGCACCGACTGCGGGAACCCGTTCGTGCTGGCCGGCCCCTCCTTCCACAAGGAGCTGGCGGAGCTGGAGCGGGCCGGGATGGGCTTCGGGGACCTGCTGCGGGCGGCCACGGTCAACGCCTACCGTGCGATGGCCCCCGCCCTGCCCGGCACGGGGAAGCCGGTGGCCGTCCCCGCCTCCTCGGACCTGGTGCTCTACCGCCGCCCCCCGGACGGCCGGGTGGCGGGGCTGACACGACCGGACGCGGTGCTGATCGACGGCGTCCTGCTGGACGGGGCGGACCTGGACCGCCTGTGGGCCCTGCGCCTGGCGGGTTCGGGGCTGAACGCCGCGGACTGGCCGCGGGGTGAACTCGATCCGCCGATGCCCGGCGGTCGACCGACCGAGGAGATGGTTGTCCTTGCGCAACGAACAGCTCAGTGAGACGGACGCGTCGGCTCCGGCTTCCGGGGGCTGCCCGGTCTCGGCCGACTTCGACTTCTTCAACGCCCCCGAGGAGTACCGGCGCGCGGCGGCCGAGTACGCCCGCGACGGCGCCTTCCACAGCGACCGGGGCCCCGGCTTCTGGGTGCTCTCCTCCTACGAGGGCATCTGCGAGGCGTTCCGGGACGAGGACACCTTCACCGTGGGACGGGTCAGCGCGGCCGAGGGAGGGCACGAGGAGCGGTGGGTCCCCCTGACCGTGGAGGGCGGTGAGCACACCGAGTGGCGCCGTCGGCTGGCGTCCTGGTTCACCCCGCAGCGGGTCCGCGACCTCACTCCGGGGATGCGCGACCGCGCCCGCACCCGGATCGGCGACCTCCTCGACCGGGGCGAGATCTCCTTCAACGAGGACTTCGCCCGGCCGTTCGTGATGGAGAACCTGATGGTGGCCGTGGGCTGGCCGGCCGAGCGGCTCGACCTCCTGCTCGCCATCGACCGGGCCATGATCGACTCCCGGTCGGAGCCGGACCCCAAGGCGGCCGCGTACGGGGAACTGGGCCTGCCCGCCCTGGAGCGGTTCGCGCGGGAGCACATCGCCCTGCGCCGGGCGGAACCGGCCGAGGACCTGACGACGGCCAGCCTGACGTGGACGATCGGCGGCGAACCGGTCGGCGAGGACGACCGGGCCTCGCTGCTGTGCGTGCTCTTCCTGGCCGGCGTGGACTCCACCGTGAACCACCTGTCCAACGCGGTCCAGCACTTCGCCTACCACGAGGCCGACCGGGCCCGCTTCCTGACCGAGCGGGACGTCAGGTCGGCGGCGGTGGAGGAGTTCCTGCGCGTCAACTCCTGCATGTACCCCGGCCGGATGGCGGTACGGCAGGGGGCGGCGGGGGTCGCGGACCGGGGGGACACGGTGCTGCTGCCGCTGGCCCTCGCCAACCACGACCCGGCGGTCTTCGACCGGCCGGAGCGGGTGGACTTCGACCGGGAGCACAACCCGCACATCGCCTTCGGCACCGGCGCCCACCAGTGCCTGGGAGCGGCGTTCGCCCGCGCCCAGATCCTCACCGCGCTGGAGGAGTGGCACCGGGCGGTGCCGCGCTACGAGGTGCCGGCCGCGCTCCGCCAGGACCCGCCGCCGTTCCTGCGCAACTCCTACGACCTCCGGCTGACCTGGTGAGGGCGGTGTCATGACGAAGCTTCCTCGGGTCGCCCTGGTCGCCATGCCCTGGAACAACGTCCGGCGCCCCTCCATCCAGGTGGGGACGTTGCGGGCCGTCGCCGAGACGGCGGGCTGGGAGGCCGAGTCCCACTACGCGTACCTCGACTTCTACGGGCTGGCGCGCGCGGCGGGCCCGCTGCCCGGCATGGACCGGGAGGCGTGGTCCGAGGCGTACCGGGTGGTCTCCGAGGAGCTGTACCACCTCGCGGTGGGCGACTGGGTCTTCGCGCGGCGCCACGCGGACGCCGACGAACGGGCCGCGTACCACGACGAGTTGCGCGCCCGCGAGGTCGACGAGGCCACGATCGCGCTGATCGACGCCCTGCGGCCGGTCGCCGAGGCCCACGTGGAGCACACCGCTCGCAAGCTGCTCGCCGGCCGCCCCGACGTCATCGGCTTCACGAGCACTTTCAGCCAGAACGGGCCGACGTTGGCGGTGGCGGAGCGGTTGCGTGAGCACGGTTTCGGTGGGGTGATCGTGATGGGGGGGAGCAACTGCGAGGG
>NZ_JBVJCD010000101.1:0-10010 GCF_055588985.1 Streptomyces sp. NPDC041970 | reverse complement strand
CCACCCGCCCCCCTCCCCCTCCCTCTTCTCCCTCCCTTTTTCCGATGGGCAGCTCACCCCGAGGGGGGGGGGGGGAGCCCCCCCCCCCCCCCCCCCCCCCCCCCCCCCCGCTCTCCCCCCCCCCCCCCCCCCCCCCCCCCCCCCAGGGGCCGGAGTCCGGCTCCACCACCTCCGTGACCAGCACCGACACCGGCAGCCGCCCGCCGGTGGCCGCCGACACCGCCGTGCGCACCGACCGGGCCACGTCCAGGGCCCGCCGGTCGCCGGCCGCCGCCACCTCGATCCGCACGTGGTCCGGGGCGGTGTGCACCGCGCTGCCCAGGACGCGGGTGAGGGCGACGACGCCCGGCGCCCCCGCGGCGGCCGCCGCCACCGCGTCCTCCGCCGCGTCGGGGACCCCCGGAGCCGCCGCCGTCACCTGACCGGACGCACCCCGCCGGGGTACTGCCGCCGGCCGGTCGGAGGCGTCCTCGCCGAGCAGGGCGGTGACCCGCAGGTCCACCTCCGAGACCTCCAGGCCCAGCCGGGCGGAGGCCGCCTCGACCAGCGCCGCGCGCAGCGCCGCCGCCGCGTCGGGCAGCGGCCGGTCCGTCCCGGCCGCGAACTCCGCCTCGATCCGCAGCGGTCCGGGCGGCAGCGCGCTCGGCGGGGCCGGCGTGAGCCCGTCGCCCCCTGCCGCCACCGGGTCCGCCGCCTCCCGCGCCGAGCCGATCCGCAGCGTCCCCAGCACCGTTCCGGGGGCGGTCGCGGCCCGGCGCAGCACGGAGGCGGCCGCCGTCTCCGCGATCCACGCGCCGTCCGCCGGGCCGCCCAGCGGCAGCAGCCTGCCCAGTCCGAGCCGCTGCCGTACCGCGGCCGTCCATCCGTCGGCCCTCTGCGGGCCCCCTGCCGTCGTCATCACCCCAGCCTGCCGTATCCACGGCGCGGGACCGGGCAAGCGCACTTAACGTGGGCAAGGAAGTCCCCCCTGCCCCCGAAGGGAAGAGCGGCGATGACCGAGAACCCCCAGCGCAGCAACCCCGACAGCCACTCCGGAGACAAGGCCCTGAACCGGCGCGGCGGCGACGCCGGCTCCCGCGGACGCACCACCATCGCCGACGGCGTCGTCGAGAAGATCGCCGGAATGGCCGCACGCGACGTGTCCGGCGTCCACGCGATGGGCAGCGGCCTGTCGCGGACGTTCGGCGCGGTCCGCGACCGGGTCCCCGGCGGCGGCAAGTCCGTCACCCGCGGGGTGAAGGCCGAGGTCGGCGAGGAGCAGACGGCCCTCGACCTGGAGATCGTCGTCGACTACGGCGTGTCCATCACCGACGTGGCGCGCGACGTGCGCGAGAACGTCGTCGGAGCGGTGGAGCGCATGACCGGCCTCGAGGTGGTCGAGGTCAACATCGCGGTCAGCGACGTCAAGCTGCCCGACGAGGACGACGACGAGGAGGAGGGCGGCCAGCGCGTCCAGTAGGGCCCCGTTCCCAGTCGATGTCGACAGGCAGTTGAGGAGACACGATGAGCATGGCTGTGGCCGGTCTGTTGGCCGGCATGGCACTCGGTTTCGCCGGGTACTTCGGCGGGTTCGGGGCCTTCGTCCTGGTGGCCGCGCTGGGCGCGATCGGCTTCGTCGCCGGCCGCTTCGCCGACGGCGACCTGGAACCGGGCGACTTCTTCCGGAGTCGCGAGCGCGGCGACCGGCGACGGTGACGGCGGTGACCGGGCGCGTCGCCGCCGCCGAACGGGGCGAGACCCGGATCGCCGACCGGGTCGTCGCCAAGATCGCCGCGCGGGCGGCGAAGGAGGCGGTCGACGAACCGCCCGAGGACGGGGCGCCGCCCCGCGCCACGGTCACCGTGCACCGCGACGCCGCGCGGGTGCGGGTCACCCTGGAGCTGGGCTACCCCTGCGACATCGGCCGCCAGTGCGGGGCCGTACGGCGCAGGGTCGCCCAGCGGGTCACCGCGCTGGTCGGCATGGAGGTGCCCGAAGTGGCCGTACAGGTCGAGCGGTTGCACCGCGCGGAGGCGGCCGCCGGTGCGAAGGGGAGGCTGCGATGACCCGATCCGGCGAACCGACCGGCTCCTCCCGCCGGCTGCCCCCGGCGGGCCGGAACGGCGAAGGCGGACCGGACACGCCCGCCGGCGCGCGCGAGCCCGTCCCGACCCTGGAGCAGGGCGGCGGCCGTGCCGGCCGGTTCTGGTCCGCGCGCCGCGTGTCCGCCGCCCTGCTGGCCCTGGTGCTCCTGGGCGCGACCGGGCTGCTGCTCTACGACGTCGCCGCCGTACGGGCCGGGCGCTCCGCCATGCGGTGGCGGCGCTCCCTCGCCGACGGTCTGGCCGAACGGCGCCTGGACGACACCCTCGTGCTCGTCGGGGCCGGGGTGGCGGCGGCGCTCGGCCTCTGGCTGCTGCTGCTGGCCCTCACCCCCGGACTGCGCGACCTGCTGCCGATGCGCCGCGACCGCGCCGGCGTACGGGCGGCCCTGGGCCGGTCCGCCGCCGCGACGGCCCTGCGGGACCGCGCCGTGGGGGTGGCCGGGGTGCAGTCGGTGCGGGTCCGGGTGGGGCGCCGCCGGGCGAAGGTGCGCGCCCTGTCGCACTTCCGGGAACTCGACGACGTACGGACCGATCTGGACGCCGCGCTGGGGGAGGGGATCAAGGAGCTGGGACTGGCGAAGCCGCCCGCCCTCGCCCTCCAGGTGCGCCGTCCGGCGAAGAAGGGATGAGCCGTATGCGCACCACCGTCAACCGGGTCCTGCTGGCCCTGGCCGGTCTGCTGCTGGTCGCCGGCGGCGGGGCCGTCCTCGCCGCCGGCCTCGGCGCGTCGGTGCCGTCCTGGTGGCCCTGGGACGGCAGACGCGACGTGCTGCTCAGCGACGCCGACCGGGGGCGCTGGCGGGACGAGGGCTGGTGGTGGCCGACCGTGATCGCGGTCCTGGCCGTCCTGGTGGTCCTGGCCCTGTGGTGGCTCCTGGCGCAACCGCGCCGCGGCCGGCTCTCCGAGGTGCTGGTCGACAGCGGCGACGGCGAGGGTGCGCGGGTGCGCGGGCGCGCGCTGGAGAGCGTGCTCGCCGGGGAGGCGGGCGGGCTGGACGGCGTCTCCCGCGCACACGCCGCCCTGACCGGCCGCCGGACCGCGCCCCGAGCCCGGCTCCGGCTGCGGCTGGAACCGCACGCCTCGCCGCTGAAGACGCTGGACGCGGTGGCGGACGGGGCGCTCGCGCACGCCCGTAAGTCGGCCGGACTGGACGAACTGCCCGCCGAGGTCCGCCTCCAGGCCGTCAAGCGCCGCGCCGAGCGGGTCGCCTGACGGCCCGTGGACGCGGCGGGGCCGGCCGGTTCAGAAGCCGCGTCGCGACCCGCCGTCGATGGGGACCATGACCCCGGTCAGGTAGGAGGCGGCGGGCGAGAGCAGGAAGGCCGCCGTCCGGCCGAACTCCTCCGGCCGGCCGTAGCGACGCAGCGGGATGCGCGCCTCGTTGGCGGTGCGGGCGGCCTCGGCGTCGCCGGACAGGGCGTCCAGCTCGCGCAGGCGGTCGGTGTCGATGCGGCCGGGCAGCACCCCGAGGACCCGGATGCCGCGCGGGCCCAGCTCGTCGGCGAGCGACTTGGCGAAACCGGCCAGGCCGGGGCGCAGGCCGTTGGAGATGGTCAGCCCCTTGATGGGCTCGTGGACCGATCCGGAGAGCACGAGACCGATCACGCCGCCCTCGCCGAGCGCCGCGGCGGCCGTGCGGGCCAACCGCACCGCTCCCAGGAAGACCGTCTCGAACGCCGTCTGCCACTGGTCGTCCGTGTTGTCCGCGAGGAAGCCGGGGGCCGGACCGCCGACGCTGACGAGGATGCCGTCGAGCCGTCCGAAGTGCTCCCGCGCCGCGTCGACCAGGCGCTGGGCGGCGCTCGGGTCGGCGTTGTCGGCGGCCAGGCCGACGGCGTCGGGGCCCAGCTCGGCGGCGGCCTCCGCGGCGCTCGCCGCGTCCCGGCCGCTGATGACCACCTTGGCGCCGTCGGCGGCCAGGGCCCGCGCCGTGGCGTTGCCGAGCCCTCGGGTCGCGCCGGTGACGATGTACACACGGTCCTTCAGTCCCAGATCCATGGCCCCTATCCTGCCGCGTCCGGACCGGCCAGGTCGACCGCCGAGTTGACCAGTCCGATATGGCTGAAAGCCTGCGGGAAGTTGCCCAACTGCCGCCCGGCCGCGACGTCGTACTCCTCGGCCAGCAGCCCCAGGTCGTTGCGGAGCTCCAGCAGCCGTTCGAACAGCGCCCGCGCCTCCTGCGGCCGGCCCGTCCGGTGCAACGCGTCGACCAGCCAGAACGAGCAGACGACGAACGTCCCCTCGTCGCCCGGCAGCCCGTCGACGGACACGCCCTCGGTGCTGTAGCGGCGCACCAGGCCGTCGCGGCCCAGCTCGTCGCGGACCGCGTCGACCGTGCCGATCACGCGCGGGTCGTCCGGCGGCAGGAACCCGGTGCGCACGATCAGCAGGGTGGCGGCGTCCAGCTCCCGCGAGCCGTAGGACTGGGTGAACGTGTTCCGCTCGGGGTCGTACCCCTTCTCGCACACCTCGGCGTGCACGGCGTCGCGCATCGCCCGCCAGCGGTCCGCGTCGCCGGGCAGCTCGGGGTCCTCCTCCAGGGAGCGCACCGCGCGGTCGGCGGCGACCCAGGCCATCACCTTGGAGTGCACGAAGTGGCGGCGGGGGCCGCGGATCTCCCACAGCCCCTCGTCCGGCTCGCGCCAGGTCGACTCCAGGAAGCCGAGCAGGCTGAGCTGGAGCTTCCAGGCGTGCGGCTTGTCGTCCAGCCCCGCGACGCGGGCGAGCCGGAGCGCGTCGATGACCTCGCCGTAGACGTCGAGCTGGCGCTGGCCGACCGCGGCGTTGCCGGTGCGCACGGGCCGGGAGTTCTCGTACCCGGCGAGCCAGTCCAGCTCCGCCTCCGGGAGCCTGCGCTCGCCGGACAGCCCGTACATGATCTGGAGGTCGGCCGGGTCCCCGGCGACGGCCCGCAGCAGCCAGTCGCGCCAGGCCGCGGCCTCGTCCAGATAGCCGGCCGAGAGCAGCGCCCCGAGGGTGAGGGTGGCGTCCCGCAGCCAGCAGAAGCGGTAGTCCCAGTTCCGTACGCCGCCGATCTCCTCCGGCAGGGAGGTGGTCGGGGCGGCCACGATGCCGCCCGTCGGGGCGAACGTCAGGGCCTTCAGCGTGATCAGCGAGCGCAGCACGGCCTCGCGGTACGGGCCCGTGTAGGTGCAGCGCTCGCTCCACTCGGCCCAGTCGTGCAGCGTGTGCTTGAGCGCCTTGTGCGGGTCGACCAGTTTCGGACGCGGCGCGTGCGACGGGTGCCAGGTCAGGACGAAGGCGACGCTCTCGCCCTCGGCGACGGTGAACGAGGAGCAGGTGCTGAACTGCTGGCCCCACGTCTTGACCGGCGGTTCGCTGCGCAGCCAGACCGAGTCCGGCCCCGCGACCGCCACCCGGTGGCCGTGCGACCGGCGCACCCAGGGCACCACCGAACCGAAGTCGAAGCGCAGCCGCAGGACGGAGCTCATGTCGACGCTGCCGCTGACGCCCTCGACGATCCGCATGAGGTCCGGCGAGGCGTCGCGGTGCGGCATGAAGTCGATGACCTTCACCGTGCCGGTCCGGGTCTCCCAGTACGTCTCCAGGACCAGCGAGTCGCCCGCGTACCCGCGCCGGGCGCAGGTCTCGGAGGCGGCCGCGCCCTTGGGGGCGATGCGCCAGTGGCCGTTCTCGTCGGTGCCGAGCAGGGCGGCGAAGCAGGCCGCGGAGTCGAAGCGGGGCAGGCAGAGCCAGTCGACGGAGCCGTTCCGGCCGACGAGCGCGGCCGTCTGGAGATCGCCGATCAGGGCGTAGTCCTCGATACGTGGAGTCACGCTCTGGCGTGTTCCCGAACCGGGCCCCGGTTAAGCGGAACAGGCGGTGTGCCGCACGCCTCAGGCGCTCGCCGGCTCCGGCTGCTCCGAGGCGTCGGCCGGCGCGCCCTCGGCGGCGGCCTGCTCGCGGTCGCGCTTCTCCCGGCGTACGAGGATGGCCCAGCCGACCGGGACCGCGGCGGCGAAGAGCCACCACTGGAGGGCGTACGCCATGTGCGGCCCGATCGAGCCGTCGTCCGGGGCGGCGATCTGCTGGGGCAGGTCGCCCGAGGGCGTCGGCGCGGTCTGCTCGACGTACCCGCCGAGGACCTCGCGGCCGAGCAGTCGCGCCTGCTGCTCGCTGTTGATCAGCATCACCTGCCGGTCGGGCAGCCCCGCCAGGTCCTTGATGCCGCTGCTGCCGGTCGTCTCGTCCGCCTTGAGGCGGCCGGTGACGGTCACCTCGCCGCGGGGGGCGGGCGGCACGTCGGGGTAGGCCGTCTGGTTCGGCGCGGCGGGGACCCAGCCCCGGTTGACCAGGACGGTGCCGCCGCCCGCGAGGTCGAGCGGGGTCAGCACGTGGACGCCGATCCGGTCGTCCTGCGAGGTCCGGCGGCGGACGACCACCTCGTGCTCGGCGTCGAACGTGCCGGTCGCGGTGACCTCCCGCCAGTAGTCCGCGCGCGGCACGGTGCGGCCGGGGGAGGCGAGGTCGGTGACCGGGACCGGCTCCGCGTCGAGGTTCCGCGCGATCAGGTCGTTCTGGGCGACCCGGTGCTGGTGCCGGTGCAACTGCCAGAAACCCAGCTCGATCATCGTCGGGATCAACACGAGGGCGAGGAGGGTGAGGATCACCCACTGCCGGGTCAACAGGAAGCGGTACACCCCATGACCGTACAACCGGGGCCATGGGGTGCGGCACTCAGGGGTGGCGCCGGGAGAACCCGGCTACGGGATGCCTTGTCAGAGTTTGTCCACGATGCCCGCCTTTCCCTCGGAGCGGGCGCAGTGGGCGCCGCAGTACCAGTGCCCCTGGACCTCCACGCCCTGCCCGATCACCTGGACCCGGCAGTGCTCGCAGATCGGCGCCATGCGGTGGATGGCGCACGCGAAGCAGTCGAAGACGTGCACCGCACCCTGGGCATGGACCTCGAAGGACATGCCGTAGTCGTTTCCGCAGACCTCACAACGTGCCATGCGCCACAGGGTGGGACGCCCGGCGGGCGCGGGCGAGCGGCCGTGGGGCGCGTCGTGCCCGGTTCACTCCGATGACGGCGCGGACTGCTGCCGCGGCAGCGGCGCCCCGTGGACGGGGTCGGCGGGGGCCACGTCGCGCAGCAGATGGGTGAAGGCGCTCTCCTCCAGGATCGGCGTGCCGAACGCCTTCGCCTTCTGCGTCTTGGACGTGGCCGCGTCCGGGTCGTTGGTGACCAGCAGGCTGGTGAGCCTGGAGACGCCGGTCGCCACGTGCAGCCCGGCCTCCACCGCCCGGTCCTCCAGCAGCTCCCGGTCGATCGAGGTGTCCCCGGAGAAGGCCACCCGCATCCCCTGCTTCAGCGGCTTCTCCTTCTCGTACCGCCCCGGATTGGGATACGGGCACGCCGGGCGCTTGCGCGAGGGCCGCCAGCCGTTCTGCTGACGGGAGGGCTGATACCCGACGCGCGGGGCGACGGGGGAGTCGGACCACTCGGTCAGCGGGCGGCACTCCAGCAGGGGCAGCCGCACCCCGCTCCGCGCCGCCGCGTGCAGGCTCGGCCGGAACGCCTCGGCCAGCACGCGGGCGTCGTCCAGGGCGTGGTGGGCCCGCCGCTGCTCCACGCCGAAGTGCGCGGCGAGCGAGGCCAGCTTGTGGTTGGGCAGCGGCAGCCGCAGCTCCTTGGCGAGCGCGATCGTGCAGAGCCGCTGCTCGACGGGGGCGACCACCGAGGCCCGCGCGTACTCCCGCGCGATCATCGACCAGTCGAAGGCCGCGTTGTGCGCGACGAGCACCCGGTCCGCGAGCCGCCGCGACAACTCGGCGGCCACGTCGGGGAAGAGCGGCGCGCCCTCCAGGACGTCGCTCGTCAGCCCGTGGATCCAGACGGGGCCGGGGTCGCGCTCCGGATTGACCAGCGTGTACCAGTGGTCCTCGACCTCGCCCAGGGCGTCCAGCCGGTAGACGGCGGCGGACACTATCCGGTCGTCGCGGGCGAGCCCGGTGGTCTCCACGTCGACGACCGCGTACCCCCGGGGGTAGGCGGTCGGCCACGGTGCGGCGGTCTGGCGGTCGTCGAGCATGGTCACAGACAATACGGGGCACGACTGACAGTCCCCCATCCGACCGCTGTGCGGGGGCGTTCCCGTACGCCGCGGCCCCGGTGCGCACGGGGGCCGCGGTCGATCGGGGGGAAGGCGCCAGGGGCTGTTGACGCAGGGTCTCGCATACTTGTGGGTAACAACGTCTAGCCCTCGCTCCTCCGGCGGCCCTACGGTGCTCGCATGGAGCCCAACCTGCCCGACGTCGTGCTGTGGTCGATACCGGCCTTCGTGCTGCTCACCGTGATCGAGATGGTCAGCTACCGCCTCCGCCCGGACGAGGACGCCGCCGGGTACGAGGCCAGGGACGCGGCCACCAGCATCACCATGGGCCTCGGCAGCCTCGGCTTCGACCTGCTGTGGAAGCTGCCCGTCCTGGCGATCTACACCGCGGTGTACGAGTTGACGCCGATGCGGGTCCCGGTGCTGTGGTGGACCGTCCCGCTGATGCTCCTCGCCCAGGACTTCCTCTACTACTGGTCCCACCGGGGCCACCACGTCGTCCGCATCCTGTGGGCCTGCCACGTGGTCCACCACTCCAGCCGCAAGTTCAACCTCACCACCGCGCTCCGCCAGCCCTGGACCTCCGTGACCGTCTGGCCCTTCTACCTGCCGCTGATCGCCTGCGGGGTGCACCCGGCGGCGCTCGCGTTCTGCCAGTCGGCCAACCTCGTCTACCAGTTCTGGGTGCACACCGAGCGGGTGGGCAAGCTCCCCCGCCCCTTCGAGTACGTCCTCAACACCCCCTCCCACCACCGCGTCCACCACGCGTCGCAGGGCGGCTACCTGGACCGCAACTACGGCGGAATCCTCATCGTCTGGGACCGCGTGTTCCAGTCCTTCGCGCCGGAGACCGAACGGCCCGTCTACGGGCTCACCAAGAACATCTCCACCCACAACCCGCTGCGCGTGGCGACCCACGAGTACGCCGCCATCGCCCGCGACGTCCGGGCCGCCTCCACCTGGAGCGAGCGGGCCGGGCGGATCTTCCGGGGGCCCGGCTGGCAACCCGCCCCCGCCACGCCCCCGTCCGCCGCGCCCGCGCCCAGCGCGCCCGTGTCCGCGTCCGCGCCGGAGCGCGCTCGGTGAGCACCCCCGCGCCCCGCCCGGCCGAGCGCTTCGCCCGCCCGGTGCTCATCGCCTTCCTCCTGGCCGCGGCCGCCGATCTGGCCGGGCTCCTCGCCGGGTCCGAGTCCGCCCACCTCGTCGCCAAACCGCTGCTCATGCCGCTGCTCGCGGGGTACGCGGCCCTGCGCGGCGGGCCCCGGCCGCTCGTCGCGGCGCTGCTGTTCGGCTGGAGCGGCGACGTCCTCCTGCTCGTCGACGCCGACTGGGCCTTCCTGCTCGGCATGGGCTCCTTCGCCGCCGGACACGTCTGCTACCTGGCGCTGTCCGCCCGCGGCCGGGTCCGCGCGCCGCTGGCCACCGCGCTCGGATACGCCCTCGTCCTCGGCGTATTCCTCGCCCTGATCCAGCCGGACCTCCCGGCGGAGCTGCGCGTCCCGCTGGCCGGCTACAGCCTGCTGCTCACCGCGACGGCCTGGCGGGCACGGGCGCTCGGGCCGTACGCGGCGGCGGGCGGAGTGCTCTTCCTGGCCTCCGACGCCCTCATCGCCACGGGCATCGCCGGATGGCCCCAACTCCCCGTCCCCGACTTCTGGGTGATGCTCACCTACGTCGCCGCGCAGTCCCTGCTGGCCGCCGGGGTGCTCGCGGCCCACCGGGGGAGCGGACGGAGCGCGGCGGCCGCACAGCACGCGGGGGGGGGGGGGGGGGGGGGGGGGGGGGGGGGGGGGGGGGGGGCGGGGGGGGGGGGGGGGGGGGGGGGGGGGGGGGCGGCGAAGGTCTCTGAAG
>NZ_JBVJCD010000100.1:0-10451 GCF_055588985.1 Streptomyces sp. NPDC041970 | reverse complement strand
TCCCCCCCCCCCCTCTCCCCCCCCTCCCGCCCCCCCCCCCTCCTCCTGCTTTCCTCCCTGCTCTTGTTCGTTCGGGGGGGCGGGGGGGGGGGCTCTCCCCCCCCCCCCCCCCCCCCCCCCCCCCCCCCCCCCCACCGCGCGTCGTGGTCAGCCGGCCGTGGCCACCGCGCGCCGGCGGGCCGGCGCCCAGCAGCGGAGGATGTCGCGCACCGAGACGACGCCCACCGGGCCGTCGCCGTCCAGCACGATGAGGTGCCGGAACCCCCCGTGCGCCATCGCCTCCGCGGCTGCCTGGAGCGTCCAGGCCGGGGCGGCGAACACCACGTCGGTGGTGATGTGGCAGGAGGCGGTCTCCCGGTCGGGGTCCTGACCGGCGCCGATCGCGTTGAGGATGTCGCGCTCGGTGATGATGCCGAGCCCGCAGGTGTCCGGATCGTGGACGACCGCGGCTCCGACGCGCCGGGCCGACATCATCCGGGCCACGTGGCGGAGGGTGTGGGCGGGGCCGATGGTGAGGACCACCGTGCTCATGGCGTCGCGGACGAGCATGGAACGAGCCACCTCCAGGGTGCACCGACTCCGTGAGCCGATTCACACATTCACAAGTGGGGGACTCTCAGAGTCGCACCCGGCGTCCGCGCCGACAAGGGGCCGCGGAGCGTGATCGGGGGGCGTGCGCGAGCGCGGTCCCCGTACGGCGTACGCCCGGCGGACCGGCCGCCGGCACGGAGGCCGCACCGGCCCGGCCGCCGGCCGCGCCGTCCAGCGGAGCCGGAGTGCGCCGGTGCGCGCCGACCGCCGGACGGATCGCTCAGTAGCGCTGGTTGAGATAGCCCAGCAGTTCGTCGTGGAGCAGCCCGTTCGAGGCCGCCGCGTCGGCGCCGCCCGGACCGTCGACCCCGTCCAGCCCGGTGAACCGGCCCCCCGCCTCCTGGACGATGATCGCGTTCGCCGCCATGTCCCACAGGGACAGCTCCGGCTCCGCGCAGATGTCCACCGCACCCTCGGCGACCATCATGTACGGCCAGAAGTCCCCGTACCCCCGCGTCCGCCAGCAGCTACGGGTCAGGTCGAGGAAGCCGTCGAGGCGGCCGTGCTCCTCCCAGCCGGACAGCGAGGAGTACGCGAACGAGGCGTCCTCGACGCGGTCCACGCGGGAGACCTCCAGCCGGGTCGCCGAGGTGAGGCTCCGCCCGGAGTACGCGCCCGCTCCCTTCGCCGCCCACCAGCGCCGGTTCAGCGCCGGAGCGGAGACCACGCCGACCACCGGCTGGTAGCCCGTCTCGCCGGCCTCCATCAGTGCGATCAGCGTCGCCCAGACCGGTACACCGCGCACGTAGTTCTTGGTGCCGTCGATGGGGTCGACCACCCAGCGCCGCGGCCCGGTGCCCACGACGCCGTACTCCTCGCCCAGGATCGCGTCGCGCGGGCGGGCCCGCTGGAGGTGGCCCCGGATCAGCTCCTCGGCGGCCCGGTCGGCCTCGGTCACCGGAGTCAGGTCCGGTTTGGTCTCCACCTGCAGGTCGAGGGCCTTGAACCGCTCCATGGTCGCGGCGTCGGCGGCGTCGGCCAGGACGTGGGCGAGGCGCAGGTCATCGTGGTAGTCGGACATGGCGTCACAGTATCCAGCGCCGCCCGGCGGGGGCCACCGCGTCCCGGCGCGGCCGGCGCGCTCAGTGCGCGGAGCCCGACAGTTGGAGACCGATCACGCCGACGATCACCAGCGAGATCGACACCAGCTTCAGCGTCGAGACGACGTCGCCGAGGAAGACCATCCCGTAGATCGCCGTGCCCGCCGCGCCGATCCCGGTCCACACCGCGTACGCCGGGCCGACGTCCAGCTTCCTCAGCGCCAGGGTCAGCAGCCCGAAGCTGCCGAGCGCGAACGAGGCGAACGCGATCGTCGGCCAGAGGCGGGTGAACCCGTGGGAGAGCTTCAGACACACGGCGAAGCCGGTCTCCAGCAGTCCCGCGACCACGACCAGCAGCCACGCCATCGTCAGTTGCCTCCTCGACAGGTGCCGGCCCGCTCCCGCACGGTGCGATTATGCCCTCACCGGTCGTCCGGGGCGGCTGACAGCGCCGTGCGGCGCCGCCGGGATCGCGACGGGAACCGGTCAGTCCCCCTCGTGGCGCTCCCGCGTCGCGAGCAGGCGGTGCAGGGAGTCCAGCCGGGCCGGGTCGGCGTGGCCCGCGGCCACCCAGGCGCCCAGCGCGCACTCGGGCTGGTGCTCGTCGTGGGTGCAGCCGCGCGGGCAGTCCTCGGTGCCGGGCTCCAGGTCGGGGAAGGCGTGGATGACGCGCGACGGGTCGACGTGGTGCAGCCCGAAGGAGCGGACGCCCGGCGTGTCCACCACCCATCCGCGGCCGTCCGGCAGCGGCAGCGCGAGGGCCGAGGTGGTGGTGTGCCGGCCCCGCCCGGTGACCGCGTTGACGATGCCGGTCGTCCGCCGCCGGTCCTTCGGCACCAACGCGTTGACCAGCGTCGTCTTGCCGACCCCGGAGTGTCCGACGAAGGCGGTGACGCGGCCGTCCAACTGCTCGCGCACCCGGTCCGCCGCGTCCCCGTTCTCCAGCTCATCGCGGCTGGTCACGATGTACGGGACGCCGAGCGGGGTGTACGCCTCCAGCAGCTTGTCCGGGGAGGCGAGGTCGGACTTGGTGAGCACCAGCAGCGGGGTGAGCCCCCCGTCGTAGGCCGCCACCAGGCAGCGGTCGATCATGCGGGGGCGCGGTTCGGGGTCGGCCAGCGCGGTGACGATGGCCAACTGGTCCGCGTTGGCGACGACGACCCGCTCGTAGGGGTCGTCGTCGTCCGCCGTGCGGCGCAGCACCGTACGGCGCTCGCCGATGCGCACGATCCGGGCCAGCGTGTCCTTCTCGCCGGAGAGGTCGCCGACGAGGGAGACGGTGTCGCCCACCACCGCGGCCTTGCGGCCCAGCTCGCGCGCCTTCATCGCGACCACCGCACGGTCCTCGACGAGGCAGGTGAGCCGGCCCCGGTCGACGGTGAGGACCATGCCCTCCACGGCGTCCTCGTGCTTGGGCCGGGTGTGGGTGCGCGGCCGGTTGCCCTTGCGGTTGGGGCGGACGCGGATGTCGTCCTCGTCGGGGTTCTTCCCGTAGCGGCGCATGTCCTAGACCCCGAGCATTCCGGTCCACATGTCCGGGAAGTCCGGCAGGGTCTTGGCGGTCGTGCCCACGTTCTCGATCTCCACGCCCGCGACCGCCAGGCCGATGATCGCGCCCGCGGTCGCCATGCGGTGGTCGTCGTACGTGTGGAAGACGCCGCCGCGCAGGGGGCGCGGGCGGATGTGCAGCCCGTCGGCCGTCTCGGTGACGTCGCCGCCCAGCCCGTTGATCTCCTTGGTCAGCGCCGCCAGCCGGTCCGTCTCGTGCAGCCGCAGATGGGCCACGCCGCGCAGGGTGGAGGGGGAGTCGGCGAGCGCGGCGACCGCCGCGATGCCCGGCGTCAGCTCGCCGACCTCGCCGAGGTCCACGTCGATGCCGTGGACGCGGCCGGTGCCGGTGAAGACCAGGCCGCGCTCCGTCAGCTCGCAGCGGCCGCCCATCGCCGTGAAGATCTCGCGCAGCGCGTCGCCCGGCTGGGTGGTGCGCTCCGGCCAGTCGGGGATCGTGACGCGGCCCCCGGTCACCAGCGCGGCGGCCAGGAACGGCTGGGCGTTGGACAGGTCGGGCTCGATCGTCAGGTCCCGGCCGAGCAGGGCGGAGGGGGAGACCCGCCAGACGTTCGGCTCGCCGCCCGTCTCCGGCTCGTCCACCTGCGCGCCGACCGCCCGCAGCATGTCGACGGTCATCCGGATGTGCGGCAGGGAGGGGAGGGTGGAGCCGGTGTGGCGGACCTCGACGCCCTGGTTGAAGCGCGGCCCCGACAGCAGCAGCGCCGAGACGAACTGGGACGAGGACGACGCGTCGATCGCCACCGGGCCGCCGTCCAGCGCCCCGCCGCCGTGCACGGTCAGCGGCAGCGCCCCGCGCCCGTCGTCGTCGATCCGCGCCCCCAGCGAGCGCAGCGCCTCGATCACGCCGGTCAGCGGGCGCTCGTAGGAGCGGGGGTCGCCGTCGAAGCGGACCGGGCCGTCGGCGAGCGTGGCGACGGGCGGCAGGAAGCGCATGACGGTGCCCGCGTTGCCGACGTCCACGGCGGCCGGGCCGTGCAGCCCCGCCGGGATGATCCGCCAGGCCTCGCCGGAGCCGTCCGGCTCGCCCGCGGCGGTGGAGCTGGAGGAGACGGTCTCCTCGATGCGCACCCCCATCGCGCGCAGCGCCCCGGCCATCAGCAGGGTGTCGCGGGAGCGCAGCGGGCGGCGCAGCCAGCCCGGCTCGGCGGCCAGCGAGGCCAGCACGAGGGCGCGGTTGGTGACCGATTTCGATCCGGGCACGGTGACGGTCGCATCGACGGCTCCGCTCGCGTGAGGGGCGGGCCAGAGGGCGGGCTGCACGGAACTCTCGGTCATGGCCTTCACTTTATCGGCTCCGCGCCGACCGGGATCGTGATCAAAAGCGAAGAAACCGGGCTGGATCGAAAGCGAAGGTACGGACCACGGTGCTTCCACCGCCCCGGACCGGGCCGGTGCGGTCCTCCGCCCCGCCCGGTTTCCGCCTTTCCGCCCGCGTCACGGCCGGCGGCAGGGGTCAGGCGGGCCCCAGCAGCCAGCGCCCGCCGCCGACCAGCGAGCACAGCGACACCGCGTGGAAGAAGAACAGCCACAGGACCGCCGGGGCGTTGGTCAGCCGGGCCAACTGGTCCGCGTCGGAGTCCGGGGCGCCGCCGCGGCGCCGCTTGGACTGGAGCTCGAACGGCGGCCGCACCCCGCCCATCAGCAGGAACCACACCACCGTGTACGCGAACGCCGACTGGACGTCCGAGGAGGCCAGCCAGGACACCAGCAGGAAGGCCGAGCCGGTCAGGATGACGGTGAGGGCCCCGTACACGTTCCGGATCATCACCAGCATCACCGTGAGCAGAGCCGTCGCCAGCCACAGCAGCAGGGTGATGCGGCCGGCGGCGAGCAGCCACGCGCCGCCCAGCCCCAGCAGCGAGGGGGCCGTGTAGCCGGCCGCCGCGGTGAGGATCATCCCGATCCCCGTCGGCCGGCCGCGGCTCACCGTCAGCCCGCTGGTGTCCGAGTGCAGCCGGATGCCGGCGAGCTGCCGTCCGGTGAGCAGGGCCACCAGGCCGTGGCCGCCCTCGTGCGCGATGGTGATCGTGTTGCGCGCCAGACGCCAGAGCGGGTTCGGCACGACGGCGATGAGCGCGAGGGCGGCCGTCACCACCACCAGCCACTGCTCGGGCGCGGGCTGAGTGCCGGTGACGCGATCGAGGAGATCACCCAGTTCGGTGCTGTTCATCGGCCGGGCGGCTCCTTGCGGTCGAGGCGGTCGGTCGTGGCAGTGTGGCACCTATGTGCGGACGGTATGCAGCGAGCCGGCGACCCGAGGACCTGACCCGGATCTTCGGCGTCGAGAAGTGGGAACCCGCCGAGGCCCTGGAGCCCGACTGGAACGTGGCGCCCACCAAAGAGGTCTACGCGGTGCTGGAGCGTCCTGTGAAGGACGCGGACGACCAGCGTCCGGTTCGCCAGTTGCGGACCCTGAGGTGGGGACTCGTCCCCTCCTGGTCGAAGACCCCCGAGGGCGCCGCCCGGATGATCAACGCCCGTGCGGAGAGCGTGCACGAGAAGCCCTCCTTCCGCCGCGCCTTCGCCCAGCGCCGCTGCATCCTGCCCGCCGACGGTTACTACGAGTGGGTCACCGGCTCCGAGGAGCGGCGGCTGGAGGAGCAGAAGGGCCGGAAGCGGGCGCGCAAGCAGCCCTACTTCGTCACCCCCGCCGACGGCTCGGTCCTCGCGCTGGCCGGGCTGTACGAGTTCTGGCGCGACCCGGCCCTCCCCGGCGACCACGAGGGGGCCTGGTGGGTGACGTGCTCGGTGATCACCACGGAGGCGGAGACCGGCCCGCTGGCCGTCGCGCCCGCCGAGGGGCCGGGCTCCCTCGCCGACATCCACCCCCGGATGCCCCTCATGCTCACCCCGGACCGCTGGGACGCCTGGCTGGACCCCTCGCACACCGGCGTGGAGGAGCTGCGCGCGCTGCTGGAACCGCCGCCCGGCGGGCTGATGCGCGCCTACCCGGTCGCCACCGCCGTCAGCAACGTCCGCAACAACGGGCCCGAGCTGCTGGAGGAGCTTGCCGCGCCGGAGGAGTCCACGCTGTTCTGAGCCGAACCGGGGCGGACGGCGGGGGAGGATGGCCGGATGAGCCCTTCCCGGAGCGTGCAGAGCGTCCCCACCGACGCCGGCGAGGCCAGGATCACCTGGTTCCCGGCGGCCGAGCCCCGTCTCGTCCTCGCCCTCGGCCACGGGGCCGGCGGCGGCGTGGAGGCGCGCGACCTGCGCGCCCTGGCCGCCGCGCTGCCCGACCGGGGCGCCACCGTCGCCCTGGTGGAGCAGCCCTGGCGGGTGGCCGGGAAGAAGGTGGCGCCGGCCCCGAAGACGCTGGACGCCGCCTGGCGCGGCCTGTGGCCCGCCCTGGCCGCGCCCGGTCCGCCCGTCGTCGCCGGAGGCCGCAGCGCCGGGGCGCGGGTCGCCTGCCGGACCGCCGCCGAGCTGGGCGCCCGCGCCGTCCTCGCCCTCGCCTTCCCGCTCCATCCGCCGGGCCGGCCCGAGAGGTCCCGCGCCGGGGAGCTGCTGGGCGCGGGCGTGCCCGCCCTGGTGGTGCAGGGCGGCGCCGACCCGTTCGGCCGGCCCGAGGAGTTCCCGCCCGGCCCCTACGAGCTGGCCGAAGTCCCCTACGGGGACCACGGCTTCGCCGTGCCGAAGAGGTCCGGCCGGAGCGAGGAGCAGACGATGGACGTCCTCACCGGCGCGGTCGGCGAGTGGCTCGCGTCACTTCGATGACGGGCCTCCCGGACGGGTGAACCGGGCGTCGCGGTCTTGACAGGGGCTCGGGAATGCCGTGTCCGGGGGCGCTGTTGTTCGGGACGTCGGTATAACAACGTCGTACGTGGAATGGGAGTCCGTCGCATGGGTTCGACCATCTGCCCGAGTCGCTCGAACGCCGCTGACCTGGAGTGGACCGTGCTGCCCGCGGCGAGGACCTCCCCCGAGCGGACCAGGGGCGGAGCCGGTCGGCAGCCCGCCGGAGGGCGGGGTCGACTATTCTCCGAGGCGAGCGGGTCCGGTTTCGGCTCCGCCACATCGTTGGAGGAGGTGGGTCCGGTCACTGGGACCGACACAGGGACCGACGACGGCCGCGCCCCGGAGACGACCGCCGAGCGCAACGCGCGCTTCGAACGGGACGCCCTGGGCTTTCTCGACCAGATGTACTCGGCCGCGCTGCGCATGACGCGCAACCCCGCCGACGCCGAGGACCTGGTCCAGGAGACGTACGCCAAGGCCTACGGCTCCTTCCACCAGTTCCGCGAGGGCACCAACCTCAAGGCGTGGATGTACCGCATCCTCACCAACACCTTCATCAACTCCTACCGCAAGAAGCAGCGGGAGCCCCAGCGCAGCGCCGCCGAGGAGATCGAGGACTGGCAGCTCGCGCGCGCCGAGTCGCACATGTCGACCGGGCTGCGTTCGGCGGAGTCCCAGGCGCTCGACCACCTCCCGGACTCCGACGTGAAGTCCGCGCTCCAGGCGATCCCGGAGGAGTTCCGCATCGCCGTGTATCTCGCCGATGTCGAGGGCTTTGCCTACAAGGAGATCGCGGACATCATGGGGACACCCATCGGCACGGTGATGTCCCGGCTGCACCGCGGGCGTCGCCAGTTGCGCGGAATGCTGGAGGACTACGCCCGCGAGCGCGGGCTCGTCGCGGCCGGCGCCGGTGGTTCGGACGATCGGAAGGGCTCGGCCTCATGAGCTGCGGAGAGCCGCACGAGACGGACTGCTCGGAGGTCCTCGACCATCTCTACGAGTTCCTGGACCGGGAGATGCCCGAGGGTGACTGCACCAAGTTCGAGGTGCACTTCGAGGAGTGCTCGCCGTGCCTGGAGAAGTACGGCCTGGAACAGGCCGTGAAGAAGCTGGTGAAGCGCTGCTGCGGCCACGACGAGGTCCCGAGCGACCTGCGCTCGAAGGTGATGGGCCGGATCGAGCTGATCCGCGCCGGTGAGGCCGTGCCCGACCAGGACGTGGCCGTGCACGACGCGGACCGGTCGGCCACCGCCGCCGAGTAGCCGCCCGCGCCTCCGATCCACCCGCTTCCGCACACCGCTCGTACGGGCCGGTCCGCATTCGTCGGACCGGCCCGTACCGCTGTGCGCCGCCGGATCACCGGTGCGCCCGGCGCATACGCGGGAGCGTGCGGGGAAAGCGTCAGCGGGCCGCTCGGCGCGCTGGGGCGGCCGGGGCCCGGCGCCGGCCGCGACCACCGGGGGCAGGCGGTCGGGGGCGTGGACGCGGGGCGGTCCGATCCGGTCCGAACGGGGTAACCCATGGGTAATGAGCGGGCGTCCGGCTGGGCATGGTTGGATGCGAAAGCAGAGCGAATGACGAGGGTGTCCAGTCGGGACAGGCGGGAATCGTGAGGATCTTCGGGAAGGTACGGCATCGGCCGTCCGCCTCTTGGCGGCAGGCCACGGACCGCGCGTTCACGCTGATCGGCGACGGCCGGTACGAGGACGCGGGGGCGCTGCTGACGCGCGCGGTGGATCTGGAGCCCTGGCTCTCGGAGTCCTGGTTCAATCTGGCGCTGCTGCACAAGTTCCGGCACGACTGGGAGCAGGCGAGAGCGGCGGGCCTGCGCGCCGTCGCGCTGCTCGACCGGGAGTCCGGTGCTCCGGACTGGTGGAACGTGGGCATCGCGGCCACCGCGCTCCAGGACTGGCCGCTGGCGCGGCGCGCCTGGCAGGCGTACGGCCTCAAGGTCCCCGGCGGCGGCCAGCACGGCGCGGCGGCCACCGAGCCGACCGGCATGGAGCTGGGCAGCGCGGCGGTGCGGCTGTCGCCGGAGGGCGAGGCCGAGGTGGTCTGGGGCCGCCGGCTCGACCCGGCGCGGATGGAGGTGCTCTCGATCCCGCTGCCGTCCTCCGGGCGGCGCTGGGGCGAGGTCGTCCTGCACGACGGGGTGCCCAACGGCGAGCGGGTGACCGCGGCCGGGCCCTCGTATCCGGTGTTCGACGAGATCGAGCTGTGGGCGCCCTCGCCGGTGCCGACCTGGGTGGTGCTGCTGGAGGCGGCCACCGAGGCGGACCGGGACGCGCTGGAACGGTTGGCCTCGGACGCCGGGTTCGCCGCCGAGGACTGGTCCTCCTCCGTACGGCTGCTCTGCCGGGCCTGCTCGGAGAGCCGGATGGAGAGCGACGAGGGCGACGGGGAGCACCTGGACCCGCACGACCACAGCGAGCCGGGCCACCCCGGCCCGCTGGGCCACCGCACCGCCGGGGCCGGGGACCTGTGGGTGCCGGAGCGCGAGTGCGGTATCGCGGCGCCCGCCGGGCTGGTGCGCGGGCTGCTGGACGGCTGGGTCGCCGACAGCCCGGACAGCCGTGAGTGGCGGGATCTCGAAGAAGTCTGCTGACCGCTGCCCGTAGGCTGTACGCGCACCGATCGCGGTGCTGGTCCTCCCGCGGTTCTCCGGGCGTCCGGGGCGGCGCGGGGCCACCGAGTCCAGGTTTTGCAGGAAGGCGTACGGCGGACATGTCGCAGCAGGAGACGGACGGGCACACCGGCGTGGACGACGAGGGGTTCGTCGTCGACACCGAGGACTGCGAGGCGCGCGAGGCGGCGTACCGCGAGCGCGGCTCCTCGCGTCCCATCACGGTCGTGGGCAACCCGGTGCTGCACAAGGAGTGCAAGGACGTCACGGAGTTCGACGACGAGCTGGCGCGGCTGATCGACGACATGTTCGCCAGCCAGCGCACGGCCGAGGGCGTGGGGCTGGCCGCCAACCAGATCGGCGTGGACCTCAAGGTCTTCGTCTACGACTGCCCGGACGACGACGGCAAGCGGCACGTGGGCGTCGTCTGCAACCCGGTGCTGGAGGAGCTGCCGCCCGAGGCGCGGGTGCTGGACGACTCCAACGAGGGCTGCCTGTCGGTCCCGACGGCGTACGCCGCGCTGGCCCGCCCCGACTACGCGGTGGTGCGCGGGCAGGACGCGCGGGGCAACCCGATCCGGGTGCGGGGCACGGGCTACTTCGCCCGCTGCCTCCAGCACGAGACGGACCACCTCTACGGCCGCCTCTACATCGACCGGCTCTCCAAGCGGGACCGCAAGGACGCGCTGCAGCAGATGGCCGAGGGCACCCCGCGCTACGAGGTCGTCCCCAACGACCGATGACGCCTCCGCAGGGGCCCGGCGCCACCGGCAACGACGTCGTCCAGTTGCAGCTCCGGGTGGCACATCGGGGGAGCACACGGCTTCCCCACAGTGGGGGTGCTACTCATCTAGTCGGGGAGCGGTCGCGCTTTCAAGACACAC
>NZ_JBVJCD010000099.1:0-10751 GCF_055588985.1 Streptomyces sp. NPDC041970 | reverse complement strand
CCCCCCCCCCCCCCCCCCCCCCCCCCCCCCCCCCCCCCCCCCCCCCCCCCCCCCCCCCCCCCCCCCCCCCCCCCCCCCCCCCCCCCCCCCCCGACGCCGTACCACGACAACGCCCCCGAGTCCGGCAAGCTGCTCTTCGACGGGCCGCAGGGCTCGATGGTGTGCTCGGCGACCGTGGTGCGGGACCCGGCGAACCCCGGCAGGTCCAACCTGGTGTGGACGGCCGGGCACTGCGTGCACGCGGGCAAGGAGGGCGGCTGGTACCGCAACATCGCCTTCGTCCCGGCGTACAACAACGACGGTCTGTCACCGGCCGAGCTGGAGACCGCGCCCAAGGAGAGGATCGCTCCCCACGGCGTGTGGTGGGGGCGTTGGGCCCAGACCTCGGAGCAGTGGATCTCCCAGGGCGCGGCGGTCGGCGGGCAGGGCGCTCCGTACGACTTCGCGGTGCTGCACGTGGCGCCGGAGAAGGGCGCGGGCGGCAAATCGCTGGAGGAGACGGTCGGTTCGGCGCTGCCGGTCGAGTTCGACGCGCCCGCCGTGCCGAAGATGGCGGACGTGACGGCGACCGGCTATCCGGCAGCGCCGCCGTTCGACGGCCAGAAGCTGTTCCAGTGCTCGGGTGAGCCGGGCCGGCTGTCCCTCCGCGAGGACGAGCCGACGATGTACCGCGTCGGCTGCACCATGACCGGCGGGTCCTCCGGCGGCGGCTGGGTCGCGGCGGGCCGGGACGGCAAGCCCGCCCTGGTCTCGAACACCTCGATCGGGCCGGTCACGGGCGGCTGGCTGGCCGGACCGCGCTTCGGCGAGGAGGCCGAGGGCGTGTACCGCGCGGTCAGCGAGAAGTACGCGGGCCGATAGGGCCCGCCCGCCCGGCCGCCCGGCTCATCCGTCGGCCGGCCGGGCGGCGTCGAGCGCCGCGAGCCCGTCCGTCCAGCGGCGGCGCCGCTCGGCGGCGGACTGCTCCCACCAGGGGGCGCCGCGTTCGCCGAGGGCCGTCTTGGCCGTGTGCACCCGGCTCCGGGCCCGTTCCTCGGCCGCCGGGTCGTCCTCGCGGCGCGAGGCGGCCACCGCTCGCCGGGCCGCCATGAGGTGGCGGCGCAGCGCGGCGGCCTCCTCCTCGGGGATCTCCGGGTCGGTCGCCCGCCAGCGCCGCCCCTCGACCACGACGTACCGGCCGTCGGGGGTCCGCTCCGGCTGTTCGGCGTTCATGCGGCCATGGTGCCCGAGGGGCCGCCCCGGCGCGCGCCGTCAGAACGGCATGTGCCGACGGGCGCGCCGACCGGCCGAGCCGCTGCGGCCGACCGCCTTGGAGCTGCTGCGGAAGGGCTTGCTGAAGAGCCGTCCCAGGGGGCCGGGCGCCTTTCCGCCCGCGCGGGACCCGAGGCCCAGCGTGCGCTGGGTGCCGTGCTCCGGGTGGCGCGAGAGCTTGGGGACCAGGAAGGCCAGTACGGCCAGGACGACGCAGACGGCCACTATGCCGACGATGATCATGTTTTCTCCTCGCATGGGGGGTGCCGCCGTCGTGTGCCCGGCTCCCGGCCCTCCAACCCTCCCGTCCCGCACCGCCGTTGGAACGGGACGGCTCCGGTCGCTCCTGCGGCGCCCCGCTCGTACGGGAGCGGGCTCGGGGACGTTGTTCGGCGTTCCGGTGGGTACACGCAGGGACAGTTCCGGCGGCCGCGCGGCGGACAGCCGGACTTCTCGCGGCCACGACCGAGAGGCTTGGCGATGACCGATTCCACGATGAGGGCCGTGGGCTGGGCGCAGTCGTTCCCGATCTCCAAAGGGGTGCGGGCGGGGCGCCACTGGGCGCGCGAGCACCTGGAGACCCTGGAGTGGGCGAAGGACGCGCCCGACACCGTGGACTCCGTGCTCCTGACCGTGTCCGAGCTGATCACCAACGCGCACAAGCACGCCCGCAGCGACGCCCAGCTCATCCTGACCTGGGACAGCACGTGCCTGCACGTCAGCGTCCACGACTCCAGTCCGCTCCCGCCCAGGCCGCGCGAGAGCGACCCCGACGCGCTCGGCGGCCGGGGCATGGCCATCGTCGACGCGCTGGCCGACAGTTGGCACCACCATCGGCAGCGGGAGGGCAAGACCGTGACCGCCTGCTTCGTGCCGCCGGGGTACGGGGAGCCGCGCGGCGGCTCCGTCGGGGCGTAGCGGCCGCGGAAAAGGGCGATGCCCGACCGGGGGACCCGGTCGGGCATCGCCCGTGCGCCGTGCGGGGCGCGCTGCTCAGTGCGCGGCGGGGGTGAACATCTCGATCTCCGCCGCCAGCTCCTCGTGCACCCGCGCCTTGAGCAGGGTGCCCTCGGGGGTGTGCTCCTCGGAGAGGACCTCGCCCTCGGCGTGCACCCGCGAGACGAGGGCGCCCTGGATGTAGGGCACCAGCACCTCGATCTCGACGGACGGGTGCGGCAGCTCGGAGTCGATGAGCGCCAGCAGCTCGTCCATGCCCGCGCCGGTCCGCGCCGAGACCGCGATCGCGTGCTTCTCGTTGCGCAGCAGGCGCTGGAGGACCAGGGGGTCCGCGGCGTCCGCCTTGTTGATCACGACGATCTCCCGGACGTCGACCGCGCCGACGTCCCGGATCACCTCGCGCACCGCGGCGAGCTGCTCCTCCGGCACCGGGTGGGAGCCGTCCACCACGTGCAGGATGAGGTCGGACTCGCCGACCTCCTCCATGGTGGAGCGGAACGCCTCGACGAGGTGGTGCGGCAGGTGCCGGACGAACCCGACGGTGTCGGCGAGGGTGTAGACGCGTCCGCTGGGGGTCTCGGCCCGGCGCACGGTCGGGTCCAGGGTGGCGAACAGGGCGTTCTCCACCAGGACGCCGGCCCCGGTGAGGCGGTTGAGCAGCGAGGACTTGCCCGCGTTGGTGTACCCGGCGATGGCCACCGAGGGCACCTTGTTGCGCTTGCGCTCCTGGCGCTTGATCTCGCGGCCGGTCTTCATCTCCGCGATCTCCCGGCGCATCTTCGCCATCTTCTCGCGGATGCGGCGCCGGTCCGTCTCGATCTTGGTCTCACCGGGACCGCGGGTGGCCATGCCCCCGCCGCCGCTGGAACCGCCGCCGCCCATCTGGCGGGAGAGCGACTGGCCCCAACCGCGCAGCCGGGGGAGCATGTACTGCATCTGCGCCAGCGAGACCTGCGCCTTGCCCTCACGGGACTTGGCGTGCTGGGCGAAGATGTCGAGGATGAGCGCGGTCCGGTCGACCACCTTCACCTTGACGACGTCTTCCAGGTGGATCAACTGGCCGGGGCTCAGCTCACCGTCGCAGACGACGGTGTCCGCCCCCGACTCCAGCACGATGTCCCGCAGCTCCAACGCCTTGCCGGAGCCGATGTAGGTGGCCGGGTCCGGCTTGTCGCGCCGCTGGTACACCGCGTCGAGCACCTGGGCGCCCGCCGTCTCGGCGAGCGCGGCCAGCTCCGCGAGGGAGATCTCGGCGTCGCGCACCGTCCCCGAGGTCCAGACGCCGACCAGCACGACGCGCTCCAGGCGCAACTGGCGGTACTCGACCTCGGTGACGTCCTCGAGCTCGGTGGAGAGTCCCGCGACGCGTCGCAGGGCCGCGCGCTCGGAGCGGTCGAGCTGGTCGCCGTCCCGCGCGCCGTCGATTTCCTGGCTCCAGGCGACGTCCTCTTCCATCAGGGCGTCGGCCCGAAGGCTTTCGGTGAGGCTCTCGGTCGTGTTCGCCGTGGCGCTCTGCGCGTCCCGCGCGTCCTGGGGAAGGGAGGAAGAGGAGGTCATTGGATCCTTACGTCGATGGAGGTCGCTACGTCAGTCACAACGTGTGATCTGCTCGGATCATTCCCGCCTCGGGTGCTCCCCTGCGGTCCGCCGCGCCGACGCGTCGATAGTGGCACGGCTCCGCCGGGCCCGTCACGCGGGTTTCGCGCTGCGCCAGTCGGGGTGTCCGGGCATCGGCGGGGTCGTGCGACCGTACAGCCAGCCCTCCAGGAAGGAGGTCAGGTCCCGTCCCGCGACGCGGGAGGCGAGCCGGGTGAAGTCCGCGGTGGTCGCCGATGAGTCCCGGTGCGCGCGGACCCAGGCGCGCTCCAGGCGGTCGAAGGCGCCCGCGCCGATCTCCTGGCGCAGGGCGTAGAGCACCAGCGCGCTGCCGTCGTACACCACCGGGCGGAAGAGGCTGAGCTTCTGGCCGGGGGCGGGGGCGTCCGGGCGGGCCGGCGGGCCGCCGTCCGCCCGCCAGCCGTCGGAGAGCCGGTACGCCTCGCGCATCCGGCGCTCCAGCGTCCCGCCGCCGTGCTCCTCGGCGTACCGGGCCTCGTACCAACTGGCGTGCCCCTCGTTGAGCCAGAGGTCGGACCAGGTCGCGGGCGAGACGCTGTCGCCGAACCACTGGTGGGCCAGCTCGTGGACCATGACGGACTCGACGTACCACGCGGGGTAGGCGGGTTGGGTGAAGAGCGCCTTGCCGAACAGCGAGAGCGTCTGGGTCTCCAGCGCGAAGCCGAGGGGGCTGTCCGCGACGAGCACGCCGTACGTCTCGAAGGGGTAGCGGCCGACCTGCTCCTCCATCCAGGCCATCTGGGCGGGGGTCCTGCGCAACCAGGGCTCCAGCTCCTCCCGGTCGGCGGCCGGGACGACGTCGCGCAGGGGCAGGCCGTGCGGGCCCGTGCGGCGCGGGACGGCCGAGTCGCCGATGGAGACCTGGGCCAGCTCGGTGGCCATCGGGTGCCGGGTGCGGTAGGTCCAGGTGGTGGAGGCGCCGTGGCGGGTCCGCCCGGCGGGCAGACCGGAGGCGACCGCCGTCAGCTTCCGGGGGGCGGTGATCCGGAAGGTGAAGTGCGCCTTGTCCGAGGGGTGGTCGTTGCCGGGGAAGACGCGGTGGGCGGCATCGGCCTGGTTGGCCATGACGAGCCCGTCGGCGGTGCGCACCCAGCCGCCGCCGTCCGCGTCCTGGTCCGGGTCGCTGGTGTGCCGGACGGTGATGTGCAGCGGTGCGCCCGCGGGGAGGCGGCGGGGGGCCCGGACGACCAGGTCCTCGTTCTTGGCCCCGAAGTCGGCGGGCCGCCCGTCGACCTCGACGGCGCGGACGGTCCCCCGCGCGAAGTCGAGGTTGATCCGCTCCAGCGGTGCGGTGGTGCGCGCCGTGATCCTGGTGACGGCTTCCAGCGGCTCGGCGTCACGGCCGCCGTAGGCGAGGGCGATGTCGTACGCGAGGACGTCGTAGCCGGGGTTGCCCAGCTCGGGGAAGAGCCGGTCGCCCAGGCCCAGCGGCTCGGGGGCGGGCAGGGCGGCGGCGACGAGGGCGGTCGAGGCGGTGGCCAGCAGGGCGGCCCGCAGGCGGCGGGAGAGGAACGGCATGGTCCACGGCTATCAGCGCGCGGGCGTCCGGGCGTGGAGCCGCGCTCCGCGCCACTCGAACGAGGACGTCGCGGCGTGGGCGCTCAGCCCGCGTGGGCCGGCCGCTGGGCGCGGCTGACGTCGTAGACCCCGGCCACCTCGCGCATGGCGCGCATCAGGGCGGGGAGCGAGGCGGCGTCGGGGAGCTGGAGGGTGTAGGTGTGGCGGACGCGCTGTTCGCTGGGCGGTTCGACGGTGGCGGAGACGATCGCCGCGTCGGCGGCGGCGATGGCCTCGGTGAGGTCGACGAGGAGCCGCGGGCGGCCGAAGGACTCGGCGACGAGCGTGACCCGGCAGCCCGCCGCGGTCTGCGGTCCCTCGGCCTCCGCCCAGCGGACCGCGACCGCGGCGCGGCCGCTCCGCCGCATCCGGGCCGCCGCCGGGCACGCGGCGCGGTGCGCGGTGACCGCGCCGCCGCGGACGACGAAGCCGGTCAGGGCGTCGGGGGGCGCCGGCGTGCAACAGCCGGCCAGGCGCACCGGTGCGTCCGGGGCCTCGACGACGACGCCCGCGGGGGGCGGCCCGGACCGGGTGCGGGGCGGGGCGTCGGCCGCTTCTCCCTGGCCGGGTCCGCCCGCGTCCGCGGTCCGCGGGTCGGGCCCGGCCTCGTCGGGGTGCTCGTCGATCCAGCCGGTGATCGCGATCCGGGCGGCGGGGGTGCGGGCGTGGTCGAGCCAGTCGGGCGAGGGGCCGGACGCGGTGTCCTGGGCGAGCAGCGGCTGGACGGTGTCGCCGTCGCTCAGCACGGTGCCGAGGGTGGCGAGGCGGCCGTTGACGCGGGCGCCGATGCAGGCGTGGGCCCGGTCGCCGTACTGCGCGTAGGCCGCGTCGACGCAACTGGCGCCGGCGGGGAGTCCGAGGGTGCCGCCGTCGGTGCGGAACACGGTGATCTCGCGGTCCTGGGCGAGGTCGTCGCGCAGGGTGGACCAGAAGGTGTCGGGGTCGGTGGCGGACTCCTGCCACTCCAGCAGCCGGGAGAGCCAGCCGGGCCGGGTGGGGTCGGCGCGCTCGTCGGACGGCTCGGAGGGCTGGGGGGCGGCGGGGTCCTGGGCGTACGGGTTGCCGAGGGCGACGACGCCCGCCTCCGCGACCTTGTGCATCCGGTGGGTGCGGATGAGGACTTCCGCGACCGCTCCGTCGGGGCCCACGACCGCGGTGTGCAGCGACTGGTAGAGGTTGAACTTGGGGGCGGCGATGAAGTCCTTGAACTCGGAGATCACCGGGGTGAAGCAGGTGTGCAGCTCGCCGAGGACGGCGTAGCAGTCGGCGTCCTCGCCGACCAGGACGAGCAGGCGCCCGAAGTCGGTGGAGCGCAGTTCGCCGCGTTTCCCGCGGACCCGGTGGACGGAGACGGTGTGGCGGGGCCTGATGAGGACCTCGGCGCTGATGCCGGCCTCGCGCAGGGTGGCCCGGACGCCGGCCGCGATGGATTCGAGGGGGGCGCCGGCGCGCGCCGCATCGGCGATCAGGGCGCGGGTGCGCTCGTAGTCCTCGGGGTGCAGGATGGCGAAGGCCAGGTCCTCCAGCTCCGTCTTGAGGGCCTGCACGCCGAGCCGTTCGGCCAGCGGGATGAGGACGTCGCGGGTGACCTTGGCGATCCTGGCCTGCTTCTCGGGGCGCATCACGCCGAGGGTGCGCATGTTGTGGAGCCGGTCGGCGAGCTTGATCGACATGACCCGGACGTCGTTGCCGGTGGCGACGAGCATCTTGCGGAAGGTCTCCGGTTCGGCCGCGGCCCCGTAGTCGACCTTCTCCAGCTTGGTGACGCCGTCGACGAGATAGCGGACCTCGTCCCCGAACTCCTCGCGGACCTGGTCGAGGGTGACCTCGGTGTCCTCCACGGTGTCGTGGAGGAGGGAGGCGGTCAGGGTGGTGGTCTCCGCGCCCAGCTCGGCGAGGATCAGGGTCACGGCCAGCGGGTGGGTGATGTAGGGCTCACCGCTCTTGCGCGTCTGGCCGCGGTGCGAGGTCTCCGCGAGGACGTAGGCCCGGTGCAGGACGGACAGGTCGGCGTCGGGGTGGTGGGCGCGGTGCGCCTCCGCGACGTGGCCGATGGCGTCGGGCAGCCGGTCGCGGGAGGCGGTGCCGCGCAGCGCCACCCGGCCCAGTCTGCGCAGGTCGATCCGGGGGCGGCTCCGCCTGCGAAGGGGGGCGCCGGGATCGGCGGCCTCTGCACTCATGGGCACCTCCGAGGACGTCGACCGGCTGGTGGGGAGCGGCTGCCCCTCGGGGCCGGTGCTTGATGCTATCGACCCCACCACGCGGCGCGGTCCGGCTCCCGCCCAGCGTGAAACGGATCACCCATTCGAGCGATGCGCGCCGGTCACCGTGCGGGGTCGGGGGCTTCCTGTGCGGTGACGCCGTCGAGCCAGGCGGGGTCGATGACGCCTTCGGCGACGATCACGGCGGGGCCGGTCATGTCGATCGCGCCGTCGGGGTGCTCGGTGATGGCGAGGGAGCCGCCGGGGAGGTCCACCCGGTACGTGACGGCCCGGCCGGTCACGGCGGGGTCGGCGCCGTCCCGGCGGGCGGCGGCGACGGCGACGGCGCAGGCGCCGGTGCCGCAGGAGCGGGTCTCGCCGGAACCCCGCTCGTGGACGCGCATGGCGACGTGGCGCGGGCCCCGGTCGACGACGAACTCGACGTTGACGCCGTCGGGGTAGACGCCCGCCGGGCTGACGCAGGGGGCGGCGGCCAGCTCGCCGGCGTGGGCCAGGTCGTCGACGAAGGCGACCGCGTGCGGGTTGCCCATGTCGACGTTGCGGGCGGGCCAGCTACGGTCGCCGACGCGGACCGTGGCGCCCTCCTCGGGCAGCCGGGCGCGTCCCATGGAGACCGTGATGTCGCCGTCGGCGGCGAGGCGCGCCCGCTTGGGGCCCCCGCGGGTGGCGATGGTGAGGTCGCCGTCGCCGACGAGGCCGGCGCGCTGGAGGTAGTGGGCGAAGACGCGCACGCCGTTGCCGCACATCTCGGCGATCGAGCCGTCCGCGTTGCGGTAGTCCATGAACCACTCGGCGGTGTCCGCCATCTCCCGCGCGTCGGGGTGGGCGGCGGCGCGGACGACGTGCAGCAGGCCGTCCCCGCCGATGCCGGCCCGCCGGTCGCAGAGGCGTGCGACCGCCGACGCGGGCAGCGCGAGGGCGTTGTCCGGGTCGGGGACGATCACGAAGTCGTTCTCGGTGCCGTGTCCCTTGAGGAAGGCGATCTGCGCAGTGCTCACGGGGCAACTGTACGAGGCGGCGCCGACGGTCCGAGCGGCCGGACCCGTCACCGGGGTCCGGGGCTCGCGGCTCCGAGATCGGCCGCTCCGGGCGTACGGTTCGGCGGTCGCGGCCTCGGGCGGGGGCGCGGCGTTCAGGGGCGCAGTCGGGCCACGCGCCAGACGGCGAGGGCGACGAGTGCGGCGCCGGTGGCGACGTACAGGGCGAGCACGCGCCAGTCGAGGCGTTCGCCGGAGCCGCGGGCGGGCAGGCCGGGCCAGGTGTGGCCGACGCGGCGGGCCGCCATCATGCCCCAGCCGGCCGCGCAGCAACTGATCAGCAGCCCCAGCATGGCGACCACGGCGCCGCCGTCGCCGAAGTCGAAGGCGAGCGGGAAGGCGAACATCAGCGAGCCGACCGCGGCCAGGACGACGACGGGCGCGATCTGCCAGATCCGCAGCCTGCGGGCGGGCCGCAGCTCGACCTCGACCTCGGGGACCACGTCCTGCTCGTCGGGCCCGTCCGGGCTCAGCCGCCCCGCGCTCTCCCGCGGTGACGGTCCGTCGTGCTCTGTGTCGCGCTGCTCCGTGTCGCGAGGGCCGGCCTCCATCGCCACGCGCCCTCCCAACTCGGACTCCACTGGTGGATCGATGCTCGATGATGGCACGATCACGGGCGCCGCGATGCCGGGCAGGGCGTCCCGATGCCATCACGTGATCAGGCTGTGACCGCCCGTTCGACCAACGTCAGGGCCCGGTGCGGGAGTTCCGCCCGGTCGCGGCTCCCGCCGCCGAGCCACCGGACACGGGCGTCGCGGCGGAACCAGGAGTCCTGGCGGCGCGCGAAGCGCTTGGTGGCGCGTACGGTCTCGACCCGCGCCTCGTCCTCGGTGCACTCCCCCGCGAGCGCGGCGAGGACCTGCTGGTAGCCGAGGGCGCGGGAGGCGGTGAGGCCCTCGCGCAGCCCGGCCGCCTCGAGGGCGCGCACCTCGTCGACGAGCCCGGCCTCCCACATGCGGTCGACGCGCAGGGCGATGCGTTCGTCCAGTTCGGGGCGGTCCACGTCGACGCCGATCTGCACGGCGTCGTAGACCGGTTCGTCGCCGGGCAGGTTGGCGGTGAAGGGCTTGCCCGTGATCTCGATGACCTCCAGGGCGCGGACGATGCGCCGCCCGTTGCTCGGGAGGATCGACCGGGCGGCGTCCGGGTCCGCCGCGGCGAGCCGGGCGTGCAGCGCGCCGGGGCCCCGCTCGGCCAGCTCCGCCTCCAGGCGGGCGCGCGCCTCGGGGTCGGTGCCGGGGAACTCCAGGGCGTCGATGGCCCCCTTGACGTACAGCCCGGAGCCGCCGACCAGGATCGGGGTGCGGCCCTCGGCGAGCAGCCGGTCGATCTCCCGGCGGGCCAGGCGCTGGTACTCGGCGACGCTGGCGGTCTCGGTGACCTCCCAGACGTCCAGCAGCCGGTGCGGCACGCCGTCGCGCTCGGGGACCGTCAACTTCGCGGTGCCGATGTCCATCCCCCGGTAGAGCTGCATGGAGTCGGCGTTGATCACCTCGCCGCCGAGCCGCTGGGCGAGGAAGACCCCCAGATCGGACTTGCCGGCCGCGGTGGGGCCGACGACGGTGATGACGCGGGGGGCGGGAGCGGGAGGGGTCACCGGCCCATTCTCCCAAACTCCCCGGCCCGGCCCGCACCGTCGCGCGGGCTCGGGGCCGGCGGGCGCGCGGCGCGCGGGAGGCGCGGAGTCGGCCGGGGTGGACAGGTGACGGACAATGGGGTCGGGAGAATCCTCCCGCGGACCGTCCTCACTGCACGGAAGGTGACCCATATGGGGTTCCTGGACAACCTGAAGGCCAAGCTGGGACCGGCCAAGGAAAAGGTCGGCGACCTGGCTCAGCAGCACGGGGGCAAGATCGAGCAGGGCCTCGACAAGGCCGCGCGCACGGTCGACCAGAAGACCAAGGGCAAGTACAGCGCCAAGATCGACACCGGTACGCGCAAGGCCAAGGAGGCCGTGGACAAGCTGGGGCACAAGGACGGCGGGACGCCTCCGCCGCCGCCCGCCTCCTGACGCGGTGTCTCCGGCTCGGGGGGGGGGGGGGGGGGGGGGGGGGGGGGTGGGGTCCGAGGCATCTGCCTCCGCCGCAAAGCGCGCTATGGCGCGGTACCT
>NZ_JBVJCD010000098.1:0-10963 GCF_055588985.1 Streptomyces sp. NPDC041970 | reverse complement strand
TGCACAACCTCGCCCTCGCTGGATAGGCAAGTGGGCTGCACGGTGGCCAACCATGCTTGAGGCAACCAGAAGATCACTTACGGGACAGCCCTTAGGCCGTGCTTGGACTGCGCGTCTGCGCGCGCATATCGTGCTTGGGTTTGTTCTGCGATTTTAGTATGCGCTAAATTCTTGCGCGGTCGGCGACTTTGGCGGCAACCTCTTCCAGATCGATAATCGGTGCGCGCCGCAATTCGTCACGCAGCAAAGTGCCGTCCAGTTGTTTTTCCGTCCCAGCCTTTCCGCTTCGGCGAAAGCTCCACTTGCCATCCTTTAGATCGAGAATGGCAAGCCTCCTTTTGAGTCGAACGTCCGAATACTCGCTGAGGTCCAGGATGTATACCTCGTACTTCACTCCTGGTCGATTCTGGTCGGATAGTGTGGATTGAATGAGGTGAGCGAAACGCAGATCTACGAGCTGTCCGAGAACCTCGTAGAATTGATGAGATCTCTGTGTGACGTCGATCCTGAAGTATGTGTAGCCAGCACTCCGGACTTCAGAGGATAGAACGTCGAGAGTGGTTTCGAGGCTACCCGCACTACTGGAGGATACGTCGTGCTCCAGCTCTCTCTTCTTACCTCGCTTGGCGCGACCGGCCGCCTTCGCTACGTCTTCTTTCCCGATTTCCCGAGCCTTGTTGCGAGTTCGGGCAACCACAATCGATGAGGCGAATAGGTTCAAATAATCCCTGGGTACGCCGCCTGATGCCAGGACCAGCCTCCCGAGAGCGCCGTTTTGCGCAATAGTTGAAGGTCTGGCGATACCGGCCGTAGTGGTGTAGCTGGATAGGACGGATTCGAGGAATGCCTGTGTGGATTTGGGGTCTTCGAGCGTCACGTCTAGGTCGATTTTTGAGGCGTCGTGTGGCACTTCGAGGCCAGTTCTAGATGATGGTTCGAATGGGCGAGTAAGCCGTTCGATGCTTGCCACTTTAATCCAGCCGTCGCAGTCTCTGAGCATCCCGGCGATACAGTCCAGAAGATGCGGCTGCTCTTCATCGGAAAACAGGTAGAAGTCGTCCAGGTAAAGGTGAAGGCGCACGAGTTCCTCGCGTAGGATCGTGCGCAGAGAGTGGTTCAGTTCTGCGATCATAGAGCCGATGCTGGTATCTGATACTCGATCTTTCGCTCGCAGATCTGCGACCCGCACATTGAGCTCCTTGAGTCGCCCGTATGGCTCGCTCTGAGAGGATCCCGCGTGTTGGATGAGCGAATTTAGGACCACCTCGGCTACAGCTAGGAAGGCGCTTGAGAAATCGAGGCGTCGCAGCGTGTGTGCATTGACCCACGCCGTGACATGGCCATCTTTTTCTGCGATCCTCTTCGCTTCGAGCAGAAGTGCGGTCTTTCCTACGCCCCGACGTCCGTATACCAGGTGATGCCGAGAGGCGCCGATTGCCGCCAAGCTTGCTCTGGGATCCTCCATGTACTTGAGGCTCGGAAGGGCGTCTGATGTTCGCGACCTGGCTTCCAGAAGTTGGATCAGCTGATCGACTTTCGCTCCGTTTAGGCCACTCCTGCTGACCTCGTTGACATCTTTGCTTTCCTCTACTCGGTGTGGTCTGAATGTGACGACTAGGGATTGATTTCCGATATCCGAGGCATTGTTGAGTGATTGTTCGATTGGTCCAGCCAGGCTTTGTGCTGCGACGAGTGATTCCTCATCGACCCACACGACGAACCATTTTTCACCGGGGAAGGACCTTTCGTCCACGCGGATGATGGAAATGTTGGCTTCTTGTAGAGAGTGGGAAATAATCGAGTCATAATCGATGTTAGACATCAGATGTACCCGTTCGTTGAGGCGAATTTTTCGCAAGCCTGGAGGAAGTTGGCCGCCGTAACAGCGAGGGATCGAGCCTCTGGCTCCCAATCCGAATCAACCAGCGGATAAATGTCGTAGTCGGCTTGATTGCGCAGAAGACGGGCATTCGTCAATTCGACTTCGCGTGTCGCGGATTCTTCGAGAGTCGATGGAAGATTCCTGGGGAGGATGTTGTGTCGTTCATGGTCGTCCCCGCGTGTCTCTGCGAAAACTATTGCTCGCGCAGCCTGGTACATCGCGTAATAGTGCCGACTGATTGCAGATCTGTGCTGGCTCGCTAAGAGGAGATGGTCACCTGCTCTCAGGTGTTCGCCCGCAAGAAGCAGGCGATCCGAGACTACTTGTCGCATCAGTTGCGCGAGAGGGAATGGGTGCCGGGCTCCCTCTGTCGGGAAGGCGGAAATTGCTGCATTTTTACATGTCGAAAAATGCAGCAGTACCTGGTCGGCGGGTTTCGTTACCGGCATGGTGCTGCACTGCCCCCTACTCGTGGTCAACAGACCATGATAGCCCACGAGTTGAGGTGCGCTGACGCTCAGAGGTTGAGTGCACTCGGTGCTCCCGCTGCCGCCGAACTCCCACGTCAGAAGCGTGAGCCCGAGTTCTTCCCGCAGTCCGCCGGGCGATAGGTTGCCGTCGCCGACCCGTCGCCGTGCTCCACGCCGACCTGCAGTTCGCGGCACCGCCGATTCGGGGCGATGTTCGCGAGCGCCCGCGACAGTTCCCGGGCGATGCCCTGGGGGGCGGTGGGGCTCGTCGATGATTAGCTTGTACAGACGTATCCCCGTGCCGACGCTTCGAGTGCACCAGCGCGAGGCCCGAGCCGAAAACGGCCGGAAACCCCATCCACGTGCGCGATCAGCGTGGCGTGGCCTGCGGGGCGAGCAACCAAGCGGTGCGCTCCTCGTGGGGAGGCGCCGAAGGAATGATCGGAGGCCAGACGTCTGGGAAGGGATGCTGTGCGGCAGATCTCCACAATGCCTCCAAATGCAGCACAGGACCGGGTCCAGAGTGCGGTGAGACCACATGGTGCCTCGCGCGCCTCGGGGCGGCACGCCCCGCGTACCGCGTCCGGAGTACGGCGGGGCCGCGCCGTACCTCTCAGGGAGGCCGGCGCCCTCCGCCCAGGGGCAGTCCGGCCGGCGGCGCCGTCCGCTTAGGGTCGGAGGATGGAGATCCCTGCAACTCGACGGCGGCGCCCGCTGTTCCGTGTCCGCGGCCGGTGGGCCGGGGCCGCGGCCGCGTTCGCCGTGCTCGTGGGCGGCGGCACGTGGGCCGCCGCGTTCGCCGGCGACGGCCCGCCCGACGTACGGCGCGAGGACCGGGTGCTGCGCATGGACGGGGTGGGCATCGACACCTCCTACTTCACCGCGGGCGGCGCCGGGAAGCGGCCCGCCGTGCTCGTCGGGCACGGCTTCGGCGGCAGCAAGGACGACGTCCGGGCCCAGGCGGAGAAGCTGGCCGCCGACGGGTACGCGGTGCTGACCTGGTCGGCGCGCGGGTTCGGGAAGTCCGGCGGGCGCATCTCGCTGAACGACCCGGACCACGAGATCGAGGACGTCTCCCGGCTCGTCGACTGGCTGGCCGAGCGCCCCGAGGTGGAGTCGGACGGGAAGGGCGACCCGCGGGTCGGCATCACCGGGGCCTCCTACGGCGGGGCCGCCGCCCTGCTCGCCGCCGGGCACGACCGGCGCGTCGACGCCATCGCCCCGATGATCACCTATTGGAACCTGGCCGACGCCCTCTTCCCCGGCGGCGTCTTCAAGAAGCTCTGGGCGGGTCTCTTCGTCACCTCCGGCGGCGGCTGCGAGAGGTTCGAGAAGCGGCTCTGCGCGATGTACGAACGGGTCGCCGTCAGCGGCGCACCCGACGCCGAGGCCCGCGCCCTGCTCGCCGAGCGCTCCCCCTCCGCCGTGGCCGACCGCATCACGGTCCCCGCGCTGCTGGTCCAGGGGCAGTCCGACTCCCTCTTCCCCCTCGGCCACGCCGACGCCATGCAGCGGGCGATCAGCGCCAACGGCGCACCCGTCGCCGTCGACTGGATCGCGGGCGGGCACGACGGCGGCGACGCCGAGGCCGCACGCGTCCAGGGGCGCGTCACCGCCTGGTTCGACCGGTATCTGAAGGGGGACGCCCGCGCCGACACCGGCCCCGCCTTCCGCGTCACCCGCACCGGAGGCGTCGACTCCACCGACGGGGCCGCGCAGCGGCGCGGCGCGAGCGGGGACGCCTACCCCGGACTGGGCGGCGGCGGCCGGGAGATCGCGATCGACGGCGGGAAGCGGACGTTCCGCAACCCGGCCGGAGCCGCCCCGCCCGCCGTCTCCGCCGTGCCGGGGATCGGCGGCGGGCTCTCCCGGCTCTCCTCGCTCGGCGTCGGACTCTCGCTCGACGTGCCGGGGCAGTCCGCCCGCTTCGCGTCGGCCCCGCTGGACCGCCCGGTCCGGGTCACCGGCGCGCCCACCGTCCGCGTGACCGTCACGGCGAACGGGGGCCGCGACGCGGTGCTCTTCGCCAAGGTGTACGACGTGTCGCCGGACGGCAGGCAGCAGGTGCTGCCCTCCCAGCTCGTCACCCCCCACCGCATCACCCCCGACCGGCAGGGCAGGCCGATCGAGCTGGCGCTGCCCGCCGTGGACCACGCGTTCGACGCCGGGCACCGGATGCGGCTCGTGTTCGCCGCGACCGACCTCGGATACGCCTCGCCGGCCGAGCCCGCCACGTACACCGTGACCGCCGACGGCCCGCTGACCGTCCCCACCGCGCCCGCCGTCACGACCGCCGCCGCCCCGCTCCCGCGGTGGACGTGGGGCCTCCCGGCCGCCGCCCTCGCCGTCGCGGCCGCCCTCCTGCTCACCGCCCGCCGCCGCACGGCCGCCCCGCCGCCCGACCCGGCGCTCACCGGCGTACCGCTGCGGATCACCGGCCTCTCCAAGCGGTACGCCGGCTCCGGCGACCGGTACGCGGTGCGCGAGCTGTCCCTCCGCGTCGAGAAGGGCCAGGTGCTCGGGCTCCTGGGACCCAACGGCGCGGGCAAGACGACCACCCTGCGGATGCTCATGGGGCTCATCACCCCGGACGAGGGCGAGATCCGCGTCTTCGGGCAGGCCGTACGCCCCGGCGCGCCGGTGCTGTCGCGCGTGGGGGCGTTCGTGGAGGGCGCGGGCTTCCTGCCGCACCTGTCCGGGCGCGCCAACCTCGACCTGTACTGGCGGGCCACCGGCCGCCCCGCCGAGGACGCCCACCTCGACGAGGCCCTGGAGATCGCCGGGCTCGGCGACGCGCTCGCCCGCGCCGTGCGCACCTACTCCCAGGGGATGCGCCAGCGCCTCGCCATCGCCCAGGCCATGCTCGGCCTGCCGGACCTGCTCATCCTCGACGAGCCGACCAACGGGCTCGACCCGCCGCAGATCCGGGAGATGCGGGACGTGATGATCCGGTACGCGGCGGGGGGCCGGACCGTCATCGTCTCCAGCCACCTCCTCTCCGAGGTCGAGCAGTCCTGCACCCACCTGGTCGTCATGGACCGGGGCCGGCTCGTCCAGGCCGGACCGGTCGCCGAGATCACCGGTTCCGGCGACGTGGTCCTGGTGACCGCGGCCGAGGTCCTGGCCGAACCGCTCGCGGACAAGGTCGCCGCCCTGCCCGGCGTCGGCTCCGCCGTCCGCACCGACGACGGGCGCGGCCTGCTCGTCCAACTGGACGGCGCGGCCGTCTCCGGACTCGTCGCCGAACTGGTCCGGCTCGACGTCCCGGTCACCGGGGTCGGGCCGCACCGCCGTCTGGAGGACGCCTTCCTCACCCTGATCTCCCGAGGAGCAGCATGAGCGCCCCCGCCCAGCCCCCCGCGGCCCGCACCGGGACCGGCCACCCCGAGGCCCCCGGCTACCGCGCCCGCCGCACCCTGCCGCTGCGCGTCGAGGCCATGCGCCAACTGCGCAGGCGGCGCACCGTGCTGATGGCCGGGGTGCTCGCGGCCCTGCCGTTCGTCCTGATCATCGCGTTCGCGATCGGCGGCGCCCCGGACGGCGAGGACGGCGGCGGCGGAGGCCGGGGCGGCAGCCGGATCAACCTGATGGACGTGGCGACCGAGTCCGCAGCGAACTTCGCCGCCACGTCGCTGTTCGTCTCGGCGGGGTTCCTGCTGGTGATCCCGGTGGCCCTGTTCTGCGGGGACACCGTCGCCTCGGAGGCGAGCTGGTCCTCGCTGCGCTACCTGCTCGCCGCCCCGGTGCCCCGGACCCGGCTGCTGTGGAGCAAGCTCGTCGTCGCGCTCGGCTTCAGCCTGGCGGCGATGGCGCTGCTGCCGCTCGTCGCGCTGGCGGCGGGCGCGGCCGCCTACGGGTGGGGCCCCCTCCGCCTGCCCACCGGGGGCGCGCTGGCCGCCGGGGACGCCGTGCCCCGCCTCGCGCTCGTCGTGGCGTTCATCTTCGTCTCCCAACTCGTGACGGCGGGACTGGCGTTCTGGCTGTCGACGAGGACGGACGCCCCGCTCGGCGCGGTCGGCGGCGCGGTCGGCCTCACCATCGTCGGCAACGTGCTGGACGCGGTGACCGCGCTCGGCTCCTGGCGCGCGTTCCTGCCCGCGCACTGGCAGTTCGCCTGGGCCGACGCGCTCCAGCCGCACCTGGAATGGGGCGGCATGATCAAGGGGGCGGCCGTCTCGGTGAGTTATGCCCTGGTCCTGTTCGCGCTGGCCTTCCGCGGGTTCAGCCGCAAGGACATCGTGTCCTGAACCTGGTGTTCCGCCGCTTCCCCGTCCGCCGTTGCCGCATCGAGACGGTTCCGCAACGCTTTCGTCGGCTCCGACCGGCGGCCCCGTACGTCACATTCGCAGAGGACGGGGATGCCGTCCCGACACGGGGGGTTGCGGATGAGTCAGGTCGGACAGCGGTACGGGAAGCGGGCGGGCGGCCGGAGGGGGGCGGTAGCGCTCCTGCTGGCGGGCGGGATGCTGCTCACCGCGTGCTCCGCCGCCGGGACGGACGGCGCCACCGCCGACAAGCGCGCGGTCGCCCGGCCGCCGCAGGGGGCCACCGGTGGCGGGCAGCCCGCGCCGGAGCAGGGCGGGCAGCCCGGTGGGAAGCGGGAGGGGGCCGCGCCGGAGCCCGCCGCGCCCGACTACCTCTCCACGTTCGCCCTGGACGTGGACACCGCGAGTTACGGATACGCCCGCCGCACCCTGGGCGACGGCCGGCTGCCCGATCCCGCCCAGGTGCGGCCCGAGGAGTTCGTCAACAGCTTCCGCCAGGGGTACGAGCGGCCGAAGGGCAACGGCTTCTCGGTGACGGTCGACGGGGCGCGCCTCGCGGGGAAGGCGTCCGACTGGTCGCTGCTCCGCGTCGGCCTCGCGACCGGGGCGGCCCCGCCGAGCGGCGAACGGCCGCCCGCCGCCCTGACGTTCGTCGTGGACATCTCCGGCTCCATGAGCGAACCGGGCCGCCTGGACCTGGCCAAGGAGTCCCTGCGGACCGTCGCGGACGAGCTGCGCGACGACGACTCCCTCGCCCTGGTCGCCTTCAGCGACGAGGCCGAGACCCGGTTGCCGATGACCCGGCTGAAGGGCAACCGGGACCGTGTCCGGGAGGCGGTGGAGGCGCTGGAACCGGAGCAGTCCACCAACGTCGAGGCGGGCGTCACCCGCGGCTACGACGAGTCGGTCAAGGGCCACCGCAAGGGCGCGAACAACCGGGTGGTGCTCCTCTCCGACGCCCTCGCCAACACCGGCGACACGAACGCGGACGGCATCCTGGAGCGCATCGACTCCGCCCGCCGCGAGTACGGCATCACGCTCTTCGGCGTCGGGGTCGGCAGCGACTACGGCGACGCGTTCATGGAGCGGCTCACCAACAAGGGCGACGGGCACACGACGTACGTGGCCGACGAGGCCCAGGCCCGCAAGGTCTTCGTCGACCAGCTCCCCGCCCACATCGAACTGCGGGCCCGCGACGCCAAGGCGCAGGTGGCGTTCGACCGGAAGACCGTCCGGCAGTTCCGGCTCATCGGCTACGAGAACCGCAAGGTGGCGGACGAGGACTTCCGCGACGACGGCGTCGACGGCGGCGAGGTCGGGCCCGGCCACACGGTGACCGCCCTGTACGCGGTGCGGCTGCGCGCGGGCGCGTCCGGCCCGGTCGCCAGGGCCACCGTGCGCTGGCTCGACCCCGAGACCCGTGAGCCGCACGAGGAGACCGGCGCCGCGGGGGCCGAGGCGCTCGACGGCGCGCTGTGGGACGGCGCGCCCGAACGGTTGCAGGTGGCGGCCGTCGCCGCGTACTTCGCGGACCGCCTGCGCGGCGGGGACCTGCCCGGCGCACCCCGCCTCCGTGAACTCGCCACGCGCGCGACGGCGTTGGCGAAGGCGACCGAGGACAGCTCCGTACGGAAGCTGGCCGCGGCCGTCGGACAGGCGGACCGGATCGAGCGCGGAGCCGGGGCGGACGTCCCGGAGGCGGCCGAGGGCGAGATCGGCTGAACCGGGGGAGGGGCCGGGCGGCGCGCGTGCCGCCCGGCCCCTCCTTCCCGCTCCACTTCCCGGGCTCCGCCGTGCTGCCCGCCGCCCACGCCGCCGGCCTCGGCGAGCACGGGGGGCGGGCGGGTCCGGCGATCCTGGCGGCGCGGGTCCGCGCGGCCGTCGGGCGCGCCTGGCCACGGTCGTCGGGAGCATCCCGCGCGAGGACGCCCTCGCCGCCGAGGACGGCGGCGACAGCGCGGCGCGCGCGGGTTTCGAGCCCCGCCGGCACGCCCCGCGTCAGGCCCGCACCGCGTGCGCGCCCGCCGCGGGCGTCCTGCCGGCCGTCGCCCCGGAGCGGGAGAGGGGGGGGGGGGGGGGGGCTGCCCCCCCCCCCCCCCCCCCCCCCCCCCCCCCCCCCCCCCCCCCCCGCCCGGTCACCCGTTGGGGACCCGGAGCCGGTCCCAACTCGTCCTGCCCGGCACGCCGTCCGCGTCACCGCCCGCGTAGCCCAGCTTGCGCTGCCAGGCGGCGTAGGACGCGCGGTCCGCCTCCGACCAGTTCGGGCCGGGGCCCACGGCGTAGCGGCCGCACCCCTCGGCCACCAGGCGTCTGCCCATCGCCGTGATGATCGCGCTGCTGCGGCCCGCCCGGAAGAACGCGGCCCCCGGGAACGGCTCGTACGCCGGCTTGGCGGGACCCTCCGCGGCGCCGCCCAGCCGTTTGCCGACTCTGGTGCGCATCGAGTCCATGGTGAACCCGCGCGGATCGATCTTGCCCGGCTGCCACTCCAGGTGGCCGATCACCGACCGGGGGCCCCAGCCGTGCGCCCGGCAGACGGCGGCGGAAACCCGTTCGACCGCCAGCAGTTGGGCCGAGGGCCAGGGGTCCTTGCCGTCACCGAGGTTGACGCACTCGAAGCCGTAGAAGTGCCGGTTGCCGTCGGTGTTGGCCTCGTTGTCGGCGGGCAGCCCCTTCTCGGCGATGACGGCGCGCAGGACGTCGTCGTCGCCGAGACCGGCGTGGTTGGCCCGCCCGTGGCCGACGAGGTAGACGGACCCGTCCTTGGCGATCACGCCGTGGCAGAGGGGGCCGGGCAGCGCGGAGTGGCCGTCGTAGCACAGCTCGACGGAGGACGCGGTGCCCGAGGTGACGGTGTGGTGGATCATCACGCCGTGCACCGGGCCCCAGAGCCCCTTGTGGTTGCGGTTGTTGGTACGCCAGCTCCGGTGCTCGACGACCCGGAGGCCTTCGTTGCGGAGGGCTTTGAGCATGGAGTCGGCGGACAGTGGCGTCGCCATCGTGGCGCTCCTTCCCATGAGGACGCGTAGGCTCGCGCGGGCGCTTCGTGTGCGGGCGAGGAAGCCGACGAGCCGGTCCGGCATGAGCGCACGGGAGAGCCCGGCGGCTGCTGCGGCGGTAGGGAGTGCCCTGCGGCGGGGAATTCCGCCGTGGGCCTACCTGAGCGATTTGCCCGTTCTTACGCCCTGTCGAACGTCCGACCCGGCGGAAGGTTTCGGCACTTCCGAACTCCCGATCGCGCACACCCGAACTCCTGACCGAGGTTTCGCCGCCGGAAAGAGCCGATCCCCCCGGTCAGACGCGTCCGGCCCGCTCCGGTCACCGCGCGCCCCGCCTCTTCCACGCCCCCCGCGTGCATCCGCAAGCGCCCCCCCACCACCACGGAAGCGCCCCCGCCGGTCGGCGGATTTTGGGGATCGTCGCGACACGTGATCGCTGACGTGCGGGGGCGAGCGTGTGTGCAGCCGCTCGGCCGGGAAACCCCGGCCGGGCGTTGTGAGTGGGCCGTTGTCGAGTTCGGCGGCGTCCAGCTCCTGGCGGCCGCGCCCGGCCGGGGAGTCGCCAGTTCCCACCACGAGCTCACGTCGAGAACAGGTCAACCTCATACAGGGCGCTTGACGGGGTGCGGAACTCGGGCGTTACTTATCGGTACTCACAGCATAAATGCTGATCAAAGGGGATCCAATGGGAAAGATCATGAGATCGAGGCTGACTGTCACGCTGGCGGTCGCTGCCGTCGTCGGCCTTGCCCTTCCGGGAGTTGCCGGTGCGGCGGATGGCTCGTCCCAGCCCAGGACCAACACGGCCTGCAACGACGGCAAGGCGACAACATTCGAGAACGTGGTCATCCGCACCAGTACCAGCACCAGTGCCGCTGTGGTGACCACTGCCCTGAAGGGGCAGACGTGGGCCTGTGGCACGAATAGCGTGATCCTGGGCGGCCGGTACACCGGTTGCGGGACGACGAACGGCAACGGTTGGTTCTACGTCTACAACGACAACTACGCGGGCTACAGCGCGTCGGCCTGTTGGGGATGACGCCAACCGCGTGACACCCCCTACGGCCGAGAGGCGCATTCCGGCGGTCGTCGCGTCACGGTGATCAACCGGCTGTCCTCAAAAGCTTTGCGAGGCGCTCGACGGGGCGCCCCGGTCGAGCGTTTCGCGTGGTCGGCTGTTGAGTTCGGCGGCGACGGCGTCCAAGTGCGCACGGGTGTGGGCGGTCAGATCGGTGGGACCGCGGGGGGGGGGGGGGGGGGGGGGGGGTGGGGGGGAGGGGGGGGGGGGGGGGGGGGGGGGGGGGGAGGGGGGGGGGGGGGTGGGGGGGGGGTTCCCTACTCTGCTTG
>NZ_JBVJCD010000097.1:0-11036 GCF_055588985.1 Streptomyces sp. NPDC041970 | reverse complement strand
CCCCCCCCCCCCCCCCCCCCCCCCCCCCCCCCCCCCCCCCCCCCCCCCCCCCCCCCCCCCCCCCCCCCCCCCCCCCCCCCCCCCCCCCCCCGACCCGCGTCAGACGTACCGCTCCAGGATCGACGACTCCGCCAGCCGCGAGAGCCCCTCCCGCACGCTGCGCGCCCGCGCCTCGCCGACGCCGTCCACGGTCTGGAGGTCGTCCACGCTGGCCGCCAGCAGCTTCTGCAGGCCGCCGAAGTGCTCCACCAGCCGCTCGATGATCGCCCCCGGCAGCCGCGGCACCTTCGCCAGCAGCCGGAACCCGCGCGGGGAGACCGCCGAGTCCAGCGTCTCCGGCGAGCCGCTGTACCCCAGCGCCCGCGCCACCACCGGCAGCTCCAGCAGCTCCGTGTGGCTCAGCGCGTCCAGCTCGGTCAGCGCCTCGGCCACCGTGCGCGACCGCTTCGCCGTCGGCTCGGGGACGTAGTCCCGGACGACCAGCTCGCGCTCCGGCTCCACACCGGCGATCAGCTCGTCCAGTTGGAGGGAGAGCAGCCGTCCGTCGGTGCCCAGCTCGACCACGTACTCCGCGATCTCCGTCGCGATCCGCCGCACCATCTCCAACCGCTGGGCCACCGCCGTCACGTCCCGGACGGTGACCAGGTCCTCGATCTCCAGCGCGGACAGCGTGCCCGCCACCTCGTCGAGGCGCAGCTTGTACCGCTCCAGCGTCGCGAGCGCCTGGTTGGCGCGGGACAGGATCGCGGAGGACTCCTCCAGGACCCGCCGCTCCCCGTCCACGTACAGCGCGATCAGCCGCATCGACTGGGAGACCGAGACGACGGGGAAGCCGCACGCCTTGGAGACCCGGTCCGCCGTGCGGTGCCGGGTGCCCGTCTCCTCGGTGGGGATCGAGGCGTCCGGAACCAGTTGGACGCCGGCCCGCAGGATCTTGCTCATGTCCTTGTCGAGGATGAGCGCGCCGTCGAGCTTGCACAGCTCGCGCAGGCGGGTCGCCGTGAACTCCACGTCCAGCACGAACCCGCCGGTGCACATCGACTCGACGGTCTTGTCCATGCCCAGGACGATCAGCCCGCCGGTATTGCCGCGGAGAATGCGCTCCAGGCCGTCCCGCAGGGCCATTCCGGGCGCGACCGCGCTCAACGAGGCGCGCATCAGCGCCTCGTTGCCGGTGCCTTGGCCGGACTTTCCGGGCGTCGTCGCCCGGTCGTTGGCTGCCACTGCACTCCTCCGGTCACAGGTTTGCGATGCCCTTACGTCCCCCATGCCGTGTCCACGGGCGGGCGAGACCAGGGCAAAGTCTACCGGCGCGCGCCGTCCTCCTGTGGTGCCTCCTGGCGGGAGCGGCGCGGGAGGACCCGCAGGGCATCGCCCATGTCGGCGACTTCCGTGACCTTCATACCGGCCGGGACCCGCCCCGGATCGGTCGGGACCAGGGCGTGGGTGAACCCCAGGCGGTGGGCCTCGGCCAGCCTCCGCTGCACCCCGGTGACCCGCCTGACCTCGCCCGCGAGCCCCACCTCGCCGATCGCGACCAGGTTCTTCGGGAGCGGGGTGTCGCTCGCGGCGCTGGCCAGCGCGAGCGCGATCGCCAGGTCCGCGGCGGGCTCGGTCAGCTTAACGCCCCCCACCGTCGCGCTGTAGATGTCCCGTTTGCCGAGCGCGCTGATCCGGCCGCGCTGCTCCAGCACGGCGAGCATCATCGACACCCGCGAGGTCTCCAGACCGGAGGTCGTGCGCCGGGGCGAGGGGATCTGGGAGTCGACCGTGAGCGCCTGCACCTCGGCGACCAGCGGGCGCTTGCCCTCCAGCGTCACCGTGAGACAGGTGCCGGGGACCGCCACGTCGCGCCGGGTCAGGAAGAGGCCGGAGGGGTCCGCGAGCCCGGTGATGCCCTCGTCGTGCAGCTCGAAGCAGCCGACCTCGTCGGTCGCCCCGTAGCGGTTCTTGACGCCGCGCACCAGCCGCAGCCGGGCGTGGCGGTCGCCCTCGAAGGACAGCACCACGTCGACCAGGTGCTCCAGCAGCCGGGGCCCGGCGATCGCGCCGTCCTTCGTCACGTGGCCGACCAGCAGTGTGGCCATCCCGCGCTCCTTGGACGCCCGGATCAGCGCCCCGGCGACCTCCCGGACCTGGGCCATGCCGCCGGGGGCCCCGTCGATCTCGGGCGAGGCGACCGTCTGCACCGAGTCCAGGACGAGCAGGGACGGCTTCACCGCGTCCAGGTGCCCGAGCACCGCGGACAGGTCCGTCTCCGCCGCGAGGTAGAGGTGGTCGTTGATCGCGCCGATCCGGTCGGCCCGCAACCGCACCTGGCTCGCGGACTCCTCGGCCGTCACGTACAGCGTGCGGTGGTCGTCGCTCGCCGCCTTGGCCGCCACGTCCAGCAGCAGCGTCGACTTGCCGACGCCCGGCTCGCCCGCCAGCAGGACGACCGCGCCCGGCACCAGCCCGCCGCCCAGCACCCGGTCCAGCTCGCCCACGCCCGTCGAACGGGCGGTGGCCGTCCGGCCATCGACCTGGCCGATCGGGAGGGCCGCCGTGGAGACCCGGCCCGCCGCGGTGGTGCGCACGGCGGGCGCGCCGCCGAACTCCTCGACCGTCCCCCACGCCTGGCACTCGGGGCAGCGGCCGAGCCACTTGGCGGTCGTCCAGCCGCACTCGGTGCAGCGGTAGGACGGTCGGTCCTTCGCGGATTTCGTACGGGCAGCCATGGCGCCACCGTATAGGCGGGGTACGACAGCGCCTCCCGCGCCCGTCCGCCCGCCCCGCCGCGCGGGAGGGCGCGGGGAGCGGGCCCGTCCGCCCGCGCGGAGGGGCGCACCGAAGCATTTCGGGCCGTTTCCGTGATCCATATCCTCTTTCGGGGGATACGCTCACCCGTAAGGATTAATTGTGCGCAAGGGGCATTAAGGGCATGTGGTCCTCTGTCTACGGTCGTCGGGTGACGAGCAGCAGGCTGGAGACCCCCACGCACACCACCGGCGCACACCGGGCGCACCGCCGGGCCCCCCACACCTCGGCGCAGCGGCCGCCCGCACGTTACGAGCCGTATCTCGACGGACTGTTCACCTACTGCCTCACCGTGCTCTGCGACCACGACGCGGCCACCGACGCGCTCGGCGCGGTCCTGGCGATCGCGGACCGGCACGGCTCGCGGCGCCCCGCGGCGGAGGAGGAACGTCAACCCTGGTTGTACGCCCTGGCCCGCTGGACCTGTCTGCGCACCCTGGCCGAGCGCGGGCGCGGCCGCCGGGCGCACCGCCTGCCGCCCGGAACGCCCGCGCCGCCCCGCGCCGCCAAGGCCGCCGAGCCGTCCCTGCTCCGGCTGCCGGCGGAGGGGCGCGCGCCCGTGCGCACGCCGGAGCCCGGCCGCACCGCCGCCGTCGCGTGCCCGGTGGCCCCGCCCCTGCCCGCGCCCCGGCTCCCCGCCTCCCCCGAGGAGGCCGCCACCCCCGTCCCCGCCGAGTCCCCGGCCGCCGAGGCGCGCCGCCGGGAGCTGGCCCGGCTCGCCTGGCCCGAGGCCGCGGGCGCCACCCCGGAGCAGCGCGAAGCCCTCGAACTGGCCGTACGCCACCGGCTCCCGCCGCGCGCCGTCGCCGCCGTGCTCGGCCTGGAGCCGGTCGCCGCCCGTGAGCTGCTGGCCGCGGCCGCCTGCGAGGTGGAGCGCGCCCGCGCGGCCCTCGCCGTCGTCGACGCCGGCTGCTGCCCGGCCGTCGCCCGGCTCACCGGCGACCGCCGGACGCCGCTGTCCGCCGCGCTCTGCCGCGAGGTCGTCCGGCACGTCGACGACTGCCCCCGGTGCCGCCGGGCCGCCGAGCGGACCGACGCGGCGGGCCCCTGGCCCGGCGCGGCCCTCGCCCCGGCCTGCTCCCTGCCGATGGTCGAGGCCCCCCGGCCCTCCGTGTACGTGGCGATGGTCCAGGCCCAGCGGACGCGGGCGGGCGGACCGCGCTTCGACCGCGCCGGCTATCCGCTGCACCCGAGGGACCACGCCGCCCGCCGGGACCGGCTGCGCGCGCGGGTCGTGACGACCACGGTGGTCGCCACGGTGGTCGCCGCCCCCGTGATCGCCCTGTGGGCCGCCTACCGGGGAGCGCCGCAGACCGGCGAGGGCCACGAGGGCGGGTCGGTCGCCGCCACCGAGGTCGACGGCGCGGGCGGGACGAGCGGCGCCCCCCGCACCCCGTACGAGAGCGCGGGCGACGCCCGCCCCGGCGACCGGCGCGGCGTCCGCGCCCCGGACGTCACGGTGGAGGTCGTCAGCACCGGGGGAGGCCGCCGCGGCGGGCTGGCGGTGGCCGCCCGGACCTCCGGAGCCGTCACCACGATCACGCTGACCGCCTCCGGACCCGGCCCGCTCGCCTGGTCGGCGGCGCCGGACGTGGCCTGGCTCTGGCTCAGCCGCACGTCGGGCACGCTCGCGGCCGGCCGGTCCACCACGATCACGGTCGCGGTGGTCCACGCGGCACAGCCGAAGGGCCCCTGGCGCGCCCGGATCTCCTTCCGGCCCACCGGGTCGGCGGTGACCATCGAGGGGTACGGGACGAGGACCCCGACGGCGGGCGGCCCGCGCCCCTCCCGCCCCGGACCGGGGTCGCCCGGCCCCGCGCGCCCGAGCCCCGCGCCCCCCCGCCCCACCGTCCCGGAGCCGACCGTTCCGGGTCCGGGCTCCCCCCGCCCCGGCCCGGATCCGACCGGCTCCCCCCGCCCGACCGATCCCCCCGAGCCCACGCCCACCGAACCGACGCCCGACCCACCGGACCCGACCGACCCGCCCCCCACCGCCCCGGCCCCGACCGACGCCCCGGCCCCTTCCGCCCCGGCCCCGGCCGGCTGAGGGGCGCCGGCCGCCGGAACGCCTCGTCCGCACGGCTGAGGGGCGCCGGCCGTCAGGACGCCTCGTCCGGACGGCCACGCGGCCAGGACCGGATCGACCCCCGGCTCAGAGCCGGCCCCGACCGGCTGAGCAGCCCGGAACCGCTCTGGAGTGGTGCGCCTCGTGACCGCTCCTTGAGCGAGCGCAGCCGCCTTGACGAGTCCGCTTGGTGCTCGCCCCGTCAGCGCACAGCCTTGACGACCCGCCGCCGCCCCGTCAGGGCAGCCCGCCGACGGCCCCGCCTCGTAACCGCCCCCTCAGCGCAGCCCGCCCCGACGCCCCCGTCTCGAACGGCCCCGTGAGCGCAGCCGCCTTGACGAGTCCGCCTCGTGACCACCCCCAGAGCACCGCCCCCTGAGCGCAACCCGCCGACGGCCCCGCCCCGTCAGCTCGCCCGGCCCCGCCCTGCCCGCCCGGTCACCGGCCCCCGGCTCGACCCGGCAGGCCGCCCGGCGCGAGCGGCGGCGGGTCCGCCGGGTGCGGGGCCATCGGCAGCAGCGCGGACAGCCGCTCCTCGCACAGCTCCACCAGCCGGCCGTAGCCCTCCTCGCCCATCAGCTCGGTCAGCTCCGGCCGGTAGGAGACGTACACCGGTTCCCCCGCGCCGTGCGCCGAGGTCGCCGAGGTGCACCACCAGTGCAGGTCGTGCCCGCCCGGCCCCCAGCCCCGGCGGTCGTACTCCCCGATCGTCACCTGGAGCACCCGCGTGTCGTCGGGCCGGTCGATCCAGTCGTACGTCCGCCGGACCGGCAACTGCCAGCACACGTCCGGCTTGGTCTCCAGGGGCTCCCGGCCCTCCCGCAGCGCCAGGATGTGCAGCGAGCAGCCCGCACCGGCGGGGAATCCCGGCCGGTTCTGGAAGATGCAGGAGCCCTCCCAGCGGCGCGTCTGGCGTTCGCCGTCCTCGTCGACGCCGACCCAGCCCGTCTCCGTGCCCACGTCGTGGAACTGCCACAGGTCCGGGGTGAGGCGGGCCACGTTCTCCGCCACCCGCTTCTCGTCGTCCTCGTCGGAGAAGTGCGCGCCCAGCGTGCAGCACCCGTCGTCCGCGCGGCCCGCCTGGATGCCCTGGCAGCCGCTGCCGAAGACGCAGGTCCACCGGGAGGTCAGCCAGGTCAGGTCGCAGCGGAAGACCTGCTCGTCGTCGGCGGGGTCGGGGAACTCCACCCACGCCCGCGCGAAATCGAGGCCCTTCTCGTCGGACGGGTCCGGTCCGCTCGCTCCCGGCCGCTGTTCCGTCGGCTCCGTCTCCCGGTTCTTCTTCTGGTTCTTCGTGGCTTTGCCCGGCTTCGCCTTTTTCGTCTTTGGCACGGGCCCAGAGTAAGACGGCCGGGCGCAGTAGCGTTCCGGGTATGAGACTCGGAGTCCTCGACGTGGGGTCGAACACGGTTCATCTGCTCGTGGTGGACGCCCACCCCGGCGCCTGCCCGCTGCCCGCGCACTCGCACAAGGCGGAGCTCAGGCTGGCCGAACTCCTCGACGCGGAGGGTGCGATAGGCCGGCTCGGCGTGGACCGGCTGGTGGCGACGGTCGCCGACGCGGTCCAGGCGGCCGAGGACAAGGGGTGCGAGGACGTGCTCGCCTTCGCCACCTCCGCCGTGCGGGAGGCGTCCAACGCCGACCTGGTGCTGGAGCGCGTACGGGTCGAGACCGGCGTCGACCTCGCCGTCCTCAGCGGTGAGGAGGAGGCCCGGCTGACCTTCCTGGCGGCCCGCCGCTGGTTCGGCTGGTCGGCGGGGAAGCTGCTGGTCCTGGACATCGGCGGCGGCTCCCTGGAGATCGCCTTCGGCATCGACGAGGAGCCGGACGCCGCCGTGTCGCTGCCGCTGGGCGCGGGCCGCCTCACCGGGGCCTGGCTGCCGGACGACCCGGCCGGGCCCGAGCAGGTCAGGGCGTTGCGCAGGCACGTACGGGCCGGCATCGCGCGGTCCGTGGGCGAGTTCGCCCGCGCGGGCCGCCCGGACCGTGTCGTCGCCACCTCCAAGACGTTCCGCCAGCTCGCCAGGATCGCCGGCGCCGCGCGTTCCGCCGAGGGCCTGTACGTCCAGCGCACCCTGAGCCGCAAGGCCCTGGAGGAGTGGGTGCCCAAGCTGTCGGCGATGACCGTCGAGGAGCGCGGCCGGCTCCCCGGAGTCTCCGAGGGCCGGGCCGCCCAGGTGCTCGCCGGGGCGCTGGTGGCCGAGGGCGCGATGGACCTGTTCGGCGTCGACGAGCTGGAGATCTGCCCCTGGGCCCTGCGCGAGGGCGTCATCCTGCGCCGCCTCGACCACCTCCCCGCGCAGCGGGCGGCCCTGCCCGGCTGACCCCGGCGACCCGGCCCGCGCCCCGCAGGCGCACGCGGCATGTGCCACGGGCCGTGCGGCCCAGGTGGTGCGGGGGAGCGCCCCTCCGGGGGCATGGCCCTGGTCACTTTCCGCCGCGGGCCCTCGGCGCGACGCACCACTGCCCGTACGCTGGCCCAGTGGCAGAACCAGTGGTGCGCATCCCCGATGCGAAGGTCGCCCTGTCGACGGCCTCGGTCTACCCCGAGTCCACGGCGACGGCCTTCGAGATCGCCGCGCGCCTGGGGTACGACGGCGTCGAGGTCATGGTCTGGACCGACCCCGTCAGCCAGGACGTCGAGGCCCTGCGCCGGCTCTCCGACTACCACCGGGTGCCGATCCTCGCGGTCCACGCCCCCTGCCTCCTGATCACCCAGCGGGTCTGGTCCACCGACCCGTGGACCAAGCTCCAGCGGGCCAGGAGCGCCGCCGAGCGGCTCGGCGCGTCCACCGTCGTGGTGCACCCGCCGTTCCGGTGGCAGCGCAACTACGCCCGCGACTTCGTCAACGGAATCTGGCGGATGGCCGACGAGACCGACGTCCGGTTCGCCGTCGAGAACATGTACCCCTGGCGCTACCGCGACCGCGAGATGCTCGCGTACGCCCCCGACTGGGACGTCGCCAACGACGACTACCGGCACTTCACGGTCGACCTCTCGCACACCGCGACCGCCCGCGCCGACGGGCTCGCCATGGTGGACCGCATGGGCGACCGCCTCGCCCACGTCCACCTGGCCGACGGCAAGGGCTCGGCCAAGGACGAGCACCTGGTGCCCGGCCGGGGGGACCAGCCGTGCGCGGAGCTGCTGGAGCGGCTGGCCCGTACGGGGTTCGACGGCCATGTCGTCATCGAGGTCAACACGCGCCGCGCGATGTCCTCCGCCGAACGCGAGGCCGACCTCGCCGAGGCCCTCGCCTTCACCCGCCTCCACCTCGCCACCGCCGCCCCCGACCCGGCCGCCGGGCCGCGCCGCCCGTGACGCCGGACCGGCCGCGCCCGACGCCGGAGCACCCGTGAGCGAGGAGGCCGCGAGCGGGGAGGCCGCCGCCCCCCGGCGCCGGGGCCGCCCGTCCCGCGGGTCCGCGGGGCAGGGGCCCGACGCCCGTACGCGCATCCTGGAGGCGGCCCGTACGGAGTTCGCCGAGCGCGGGTACGACAAGACGTCCATCCGGGGCATCGCCAAGGCCGCCGGGGTCGACGCGGCCCTCGTCCACCACTACTTCGGCACGAAGGACGAGGTCTTCGCCGCCGCCGTGGAGCTGACCTTCGAGCCCGCCCTGGTGGTCCCCGCGGTGCTCGACGGTCCGCCGGAGGGCCTGGGGGAGCGGCTCGCGCGCTTCTTCCTCTCCGTGTGGGAGGACCCGGCCAGCCGCTCGCCCCTGCTGGCGATCCTGCGCTCCGCGGTCACCCACGAGGCAGCGGCGAACGTGCTGCGCGACTTCGTCCTGCGCCGGCTGCTGGAGCGGATCGCGGCGGAGCTGGACGTCCCGGACGCCACCTTCCGCGCCGAGCTGGCCGCCTCGCACATGCTCGGCATCGCCATGCTGCGGTTCGTGGTCCGCGCCGAGCCGCTGGCCTCGGCGGACCCGGAGGACATCGTCGCGATGGTCGCCCCGACCCTCCAGCGATACTTGGGCGAGGCCTGAGCCGACGGCCCGTACGGCACCGGGTGCGGTGTCCCGCATCCCGGACATCGTGTCCGGATCTTGGATGCGGGGCGTACGCTGCAGGGGCAGTCTTCTCTTGTACCTGTTCTTGTACCTGTCGGAAATCGGAAGGCAGTCTTCTCTGCCGAAGGAGCGAGCGACGATGCCCGAGCTGAGGTCCCGCACGGTCACCCACGGACGCAACATGGCGGGCGCGCGCGCCCTTATGCGCGCGTCGGGCGTAGCGAGCGCGGACATCGGCAAGCCGATCGTCGCCGTCGCCAACTCGTTCACCGAGTTCGTCCCCGGCCACACCCACCTCGCCCCGGTCGGCCGGATCGTCTCCGAGGCGATCCTGGCGGCGGGCGCGGTCCCGCGCGAGTTCAACACCATCGCCGTGGACGACGGCATCGCGATGGGCCACGGCGGGATGCTCTACAGCCTGCCCTCCCGCGACCTGATCGCCGACTCCGTCGAGTACATGGTCGAGGCCCACTGCGCCGACGCGCTGATCTGCATCTCCAACTGCGACAAGATCACCCCCGGCATGTTGATGGCCGCCATGCGCCTCAACATCCCCACCGTCTTCGTCTCCGGCGGCCCGATGGAGGCCGGCAAGACGACCCTGGTCGACGGCACCGTGCGCAAGCTCGATCTGATCAACGCGATCAGCGACGCCGTCGACGAGAACGTCTCCGACGAGGACATGCTCCGTATCGAGGAGAACGCCTGCCCCACCTGCGGCAGTTGTTCCGGCATGTTCACCGCCAACTCGATGAACTGCCTGACCGAGGCCCTCGGCCTCTCCCTCCCCGGCAACGGCTCCGTGCTCGCCACCCACACCGCCCGCAAGGCGCTGTACGAGGAGGCCGGCCGCACGGTCGTCGAGATCACCCGGCGCTACTACGAGCAGGACGACGCGACGGTCCTGCCCCGCGCCATCGGCACCCGCGCCGCGTTCGACAACGCGATGGCGCTGGACATCGCCATGGGCGGCTCCACCAACACGATCCTGCACCTGCTCGCCGCCGCCCAGGAGGCCGAGCTGGACTACGACCTGGACGACATCAACGAGGTCTCGCGCCGCGTCCCGTGCCTGTCCAAGGTCGCCCCGAACGTCGCCCCCGGCGGCACGTACTACATGGAGGACGTGCACCGCGCCGGCGGCGTCCCCGCCATCCTCGGCGAACTGCACCGCGGCGGCCTGCTCGACGAGGACGTCCACTCGGTGCACTCCGCCACCCTCGCCGAGTGGCTGAAGAACTGGGACGTGCGCGGCGGCTCCCCCTCCCCCGAGGCCGTCGAGCTGTGGCACGCGGCCCCCGGCTGCGTCCGCTCCGCGACCGCGTTCTCCCAGTCCGAGCGGTGGGACACCCTCGACCTGGACACGGCGGGCGGCTGCATCCGCGACGTCGAGCACGCCTACTCCGAGGACGGCGGCCTCGCCGTCCTCAAGGGCAACCTGGCCGTGGACGGCTGCGTCGTGAAGACGGCCGGCGTCGACGAGTCGATCTGGACCTTCGAGGGCCCGGCCGTCGTCTGCGAGTCGCAGGAGGAGGCCGTCGACAAGATCCTCCGCAAGGAGATCAAGGAGGGCGACGTCGTCGTCATCCGCTACGAGGGCCCGCGCGGCGGCCCCGGTATGCAGGAGATGCTCTACCCCACGTCCTTCCTCAAGGGCCGGGGCCTGGGCAAGGCGTGCGCCCTGGTCACCGACGGCCGCTTCTCCGGGGGCACCTCGGGCCTCTCGATCGGCCACGCGTCGCCCGAGGCGGCCTCCGGCGGCACGATCGCCCTCGTCGAGGACGGCGACCGGATCCGCATCGACATCCCGAACCGCTCCATCGAGCTGCTGGTCGACGACGCCGAACTGGCCGCCCGCCGCGAGGCGTTGAACGGCGTGTACGCCCCCGCGGCCCGCGAGCGCAAGGTCTCCGCCGCCCTGCGCGCCTACGCGGCGATGGCGACGAGCGCCGACCGGGGCGCGGTCCGCGACGTCTCCAAGCTCGGCTGACACCCCGCACCGCCCGCCGCCGCCCGTGCCCCGGACTCCTCGGGACACGGGCGGCGGCGGGGGGGGGGGGGGGGGCCGCGCACTTTCGCGTCGCCAGTGGGGGGGGTCGCGGTCCCGTAGTTCCACGGCGGGGGGGGGTTCCTTCCCCCGGATCACGCACCCCCCCCGAGTA
>NZ_JBVJCD010000096.1:0-11275 GCF_055588985.1 Streptomyces sp. NPDC041970 | reverse complement strand
CGATGAAGAGAAGATCCGGCTCACCCTCCACACGCCGAACCACATGATCGTCCCAAACCTTCTCCGCGAGTGTCCTACCCATCGCTTTCCCTCCGACCGGCGCCCTCGCCGGTCCAACTAGAGATTCGGTGCGCCGCCGCCCGGTCCCCCGTGCGGGGCGGTGGCTGCGAGCCCTCGGACGGCCGCCCGTACAGGTTGGCAACTTCCACCGGAAATTGAACTTGCGTTTCACAGAGTGAGACGCGAGTATCGTCGTATGGACAACTCTAGCGGCGTCGGCGTTCTCGACAAGGCGGCTCTGGTATTGAGCGCACTGGAGTCCGGCCCGGCCACCCTCGCCGGACTGGTCGCGGCGACCGGGCTCGCGCGGCCCACGGCCCATCGACTGGCCGTGGCCCTGGAACACCACCGGATGGTGGCGAGGGACATGCAGGGCCGTTTCATTCTCGGCCCCCGGCTGTCGGAGCTCGCGGCCTCGGCGGGCGAGGACCGCCTGCTGGCCACGGCCGGACCGGTGCTCACCCACCTGCGCGACATCACCGGGGAGAGCGCCCAGCTCTACCGCCGGCAGGGCGACATGCGCATCTGCGTGGCGGCGGCGGAACGGCTGTCCGGGCTCCGGGACACGGTGCCGGTCGGCTCCACGCTCACGATGAAGGCGGGCTCCTCCGCGCAGATCCTGATGGCCTGGGAGGAGCCGGAGCGGCTGCACCGGGGGCTCCAGGGCGCCCGGTTCACGGCGACGGCGCTCTCCGGCGTACGCCGCCGGGGCTGGGCCCAGTCCATCGGCGAGCGGGAGCCGGGCGTCGCCTCGGTCTCCGCGCCGGTGCGCGGGCCCTCCAACCGCGTGGTGGCCGCGGTCTCGGTCTCGGGCCCGATCGAGCGGCTCACCCGCCACCCCGGCCGGATGCACGCCCAGGCGGTCATCGACTCGGCAGCGCGACTGAGCGAGGCCCTGCGCCGTACGGGCTGAGGCCCGACCGTCCGACCGGGCGGGCCCCGGCCCCGCTCTCCCCCTCGTCCTCCTCGTCCTCGCAGGCCGCCCCAACGCCGTGGCGGCCTTTTCTCTTGCGCGCGGCCCGCCACCCCCCGGACGACCGGTGGGCGAGGCGGCCCGTCCCCCGGCGGCCCCGCGACGCGATCGGCAGCACGCCCGTCGCCGCGCCCAACCCGTACGCGGGCACGTCGACGTGGATCGATGCGCAGCCGCCCTCGGGCACGGCGCAGGTCTCGGGCCACAGCCCCACGTGCCGCCAGGACTTCCTCTCCTTGCGGTTCACCATCGCCCAGGCCGTGCGGTGGAACACGTCGGGCACGGCCGCGTACAGCTTCTCCTTCGACTCCCCGTACTGGACGACGCGGTACGTCCGGGGGGACCCGGTGAGCAGCGTGCAGCCGAGGAGGCCCCGCTCCTCGTCCCCGGTCAGCTCCCGCGACATCCGGGGCCTCGCGGCGAGGACCGGCGGCCAATGGCGCACGCCCCAGAAGTGGTTGACGCGCATTCCGACGAACAGGACGACGACGTCGCCCTCGGCCGCCGCCGTCGTCCGGCCCGGTGTCGGTTTCCTGACCATGAGGCGCCCCGACTCCGCTGGAGAGTCCTCGGCCGTGCTGCCCGAGCCGCTGTTCATGTCGCGGCGGCGGCCCCGAGCGAGGAGTCGGCCCGCCGGTACGGTCCGTGAGCCGGCTGCCCGCCGGGCAGCGAAAAGGCCCTCCACCGAGGTGAAGGGCCTTGCCGTACTGCCGTGTTGTACCCCCGACCGGATTCGAACCGGCGCTACTGCCGTGAGAGGGCAGCGTGCTAGGCCGCTACACAACGGGGGCGTGTTTCCTGCTGACTTGCGCTGGGCTACCAGGACTCGAACCTAGAATGACGGTACCAGAAACCGTAGTGTTGCCAATTACACCATAGCCCATGGTGTGACACGTACCCCCGACCGGATTCGAACCGGCGCTACTGCCGTGAGAGGGCAGCGTGCTAGGCCGCTACACAACGGGGGCCCTAGCGATCCTGCATCGAGAACGTGGGTGCGACCCAGATGTTCTCGCGGGAAGGATCTGTACCCCCGACCGGATTCGAACCGGCGCTACTGCCGTGAGAGGGCAGCGTGCTAGGCCGCTACACAACGGGGGCGTGTTTCCTGCTGGTCTTGCGCTGGGCTACCAGGACTCGAACCTAGAATGACGGTACCAGAAACCGTAGTGTTGCCAATTACACCATAGCCCACTGAAATGCAACCCCTGGAGGGGGCTTCACTTCTGTCTGCGCTGTCCGACCGGATCTTTCGGCCCGCTCGGGCGGCGCAGAAAGAACATTACCTGAAGGTGTCCGGCGGTCCAAAACGGGTATGGCCCGCCAGCAGCGCGGGCAACTGGTCGAGCCCGGTGATCCGTACGAGATCCGAGCGCGCTCCCCTCCCCCGCCGGTCGAGCCAGATGCCGGTCAGCCCGGCGGCGACGGCCCCGGCCGCGTCGATGTCGGGCTCGTCGCCCACGTACGCCACCTCGTGCGGGGCCAGCGCCAGCGCGTCGCAGGCCGCCCGGAAGGCGCCGGGGTCCGGCTTGGAGAGCCCCAGCTCCTCGGCGCACACCAGCGCCTCGAAGCGGTCGCGCACGCCGAGCGCGATGAGCTTGCGGTGCTGGTGGCGCGCGGAGGCGTTGGACAGGACGCCGTGGCGGTAGTCGCGGGCCAGCAGGTCGAGGGCGGGCAGGACGTCCGGGAAGAGGGCCCAGGCGGCCTCGTAGTGGGCCGCGTGGCGCTCGAACCAGGCGTCCGCCTCGGCGTCCTCCAGCGTCCGGGAGAGGAAGGCCCGCACCCGGTCGCGGCGCCGGCCCAGGAAGTCCGCCTCTCCCCCCGCGGCGCGGGCCCCGTGCGTCCCGGCGAGCGCGCGCCAGGCGTCGAGGGCCTCGTCCGCCGACGCGTACGCCGGGGGCAGCCCGTCGCGCTCCAGGTGGCTCCGCATACCGACGCGGTCGGCGCGGGCGTAGTCGAAGATCGTGTCGTCGACGTCCCAGAGCACGGCGCGGATCGGCATGGCGCCCACGGTAGCCGCCGCGGGCCGGTCGCGCGGGCGGAACCGGCGGGGATACGACGAGGAGGGGCGCAGCCGGACGGCTGCGGCCCTCCTGCGAGCGTCGCCGGTCAGGCGGCCAGCTTCGCCAGGGCGGCGTCCACGCGGGCCAGGCTGCGCTCGCGCCCCAGGATCTCCAGGGACTCGAAGAGCGGCAGGCCGATGGTGCGGCCGGTGACGGCGACCCGGACCGGGGCCTGGGCCTTGCCGAGCTTGAGGCCGTGGGCCTCGCCGGCGGTCAGGACGGCGTCCTTCAGGGCCTCGGCGTTCCACTCGGCGGCGGCGAGGTTGGCGCGGGCGGTGGCCAGCAGCTCCGCGGAGCCCTCCTTCATCGCCTTGTTCCAGGACGCCTCGTCGTGCACCGGCTCGTCGAGGAAGAGGAAGTCGACGTTGTCGGTGATGTCGGAGAGGACCGTCACGCGGGTCTGGGCGTACGGGGCGATCCTGGCGAACCTCTCCGCGTCGAAGGCCTCCGGGGCCCAGGGGGCGAAGGGCGCCCTCAGCCAGGGGCCGCACGCCTCGGTGAAGTCCTTCACGTCCAGCATCCGGATGTGCTCGGCGTTGACGTGTTCGCACTTCTTCAGGTCGAAGCGCGCCGGGTTGGCGTTGACGTCGGCGATGTCGAACGCCGCGACCAGCTCGTCGACCGAGAAGATGTCGCGGTCCTCGGCGATCGACCAGCCGAGCAGCGAGAGGTAGTTCAGCAGGCCCGCGGGAAGGAAGCCGCGCTCGCGGTAGAGGTTGAGGGAGGCCTGCGGGTCGCGCTTGGAGAGCTTCTTGTTGCCCTCGCCCATGACGTACGGCAGGTGGCCGAAGGCGGGGATCTCCTTGGCGACGCCCAGCTCGATGAGCGCCCGGTAGAGGGCGATCTGGCGCGGGGTGGAGGAGAGCAGGTCCTCGCCGCGCAGGACGTGGGTGATCTCCATCAGCGCGTCGTCGACCGGGTTGACCAGCGTGTACAGCGGGGCCCCGTTGGCGCGGACGATGCCGTAGTCCGGGACGTTCTCCGGCTGGACGGTGATCTCGCCGCGGACGAGGTCGGTGAAGGTGATGGCCTCGTCGGGCATCCGGAAGCGGACGATCGAGCTGCGCCCCTCGGCCTCGTACGCGGCGATCCGCTCGGCCGTGAGGTCGCGGCAGTGGCCGTCGTAGCCGGACGGCTTCCCGGCGGCGCGGGCGGCGTCGCGGCGGGCGTCCAGCTCCTCGGTGGTGCAGTAGCAGGGGTAGGCGTGACCGGCGGCGAGCAGCCTCTCGGCCACGTCCCGGTAGAGGTCCATCCGCTGCGACTGCCGGTAGGGGGCGTGCGGTCCGCCGATCTCGGGGCCCTCGTCCCAGTCCAGGCCCAGCCAGCGCATCGAGTCGAGCAACTGCTGGTAGGACTCCTCCGAGTCGCGCGCCGCGTCGGTGTCCTCGATCCGGAAGACCAGGGTTCCCTGGTGGTGCCGGGCGAAGGCCCAGTTGAACAGCGCCGTCCGGACCAGGCCCACGTGGGGGTTGCCAGTCGGGGAGGGGCAGAAACGTACGCGAGGGGGGGTCTCCCGGCCGAGCGGAGCCGACGGCTCGGAGGACGGTGCGACGGGTGCGTTAACCACGCTTGATCACCTTGTTGGTGAGAGTGCCGATGCCTTCGATGGTGACGGCGACCTCGTCGCCGACGTGCAGGGGCCCGACTCCTGCGGGGGTTCCGGTGAGGATCACGTCGCCCGGAAGCAGCGTCATGGCCTCCGTGATGTGGACGATCAGGTCCTCCACGGAGCGGACCATGTCGCTGGTGCGGCCGAGCTGGCGCTGCTCGCCGTTGACCGTCGCCTGGATGGTGAGGTCGCGGGGGTCCACGTCGGTCTCCACCCAGGGGCCCAGCGGGCAGGCGGTGTCGAAGCCCTTCGCGCGGGCCCACTGGGCCTCGCGCCGCTGCACGTCGCGGGCGGTGACGTCGTTGGCGCAGGTGTAGCCGAAGACCACGTCCCCGACGCGCTCGCGCGGGACCTCGCGGCACATGCGGCCGATGACCACGGCCAGCTCGGCCTCGTGGTGCAGCTCCTGCGAGAAGGAGGGGTACTCGATCGCGTCGCCCGAGCCGATCACCGAGGTGGTGGGCTTGAAGAAGACGACCGGCGCGTCCGGGACCTCGTTGCTCAGCTCGGCGGCGTGCTCCGCGTAGTTGCGGGCGACGGCCACGACCTTGTTGGGCAGCACGGGGGGCAGCAGTCGGACCTTGTTCAGCGGGACCTTGGTGCCGGAGAGCTCGAAGTCGGCGTACGGGATGCCCTTGATGATGTCGAGGACGAGGTCACCGGATTCCACGGTGCCCTGCCCCTCGACGGCGCCGAACGCGACATTGCCGTCGATGGAGAACCTGGCGATGCGCACGGGATGCTGTCGCCCCTCACTTGCTGGCTGGCTGAAGACTGACGCTCCAGGCTATCCCGGTGAGGGGCGGCGTCCGTGTTCAGCGGGTGGGCGCGACCGGGGCTTCCATGAGGATCGTGCGGCGCGGGTTGGCCGTCACGGCGGGCAGATCGGCGGCGTGCTCCGGCCGCTCCGGCGTCCGCAGCGCCTCGGCGTCCTTGAGGTGCGCCAGCGTGGTGCGCCGGGGGTTGGCAATGTTGCGGAACGTCATCGTCGTCTTCATCTGCCGTCAGGACCCTTGCTCGGTGAGGGCGCCGCTCGCGGCGCCGGCTGGTCGGATACGCCATCCCAGTAAAGCGTCAGGCTAAACATCCGATTCCCCGCCCAAGCGGGGATGAGGCGACGATCATCATGTGAGTTTGCTCACGAACTAATCGACATTTACCCCAATGCGGACAGCCGCTCATGGTCCAGAAAAAGGACATTGCTCCACTGAAGCCACCATTCCGCCCCTGATCATCTCGACTGGGACACCCCCCACCCTCGGGTGACTCCTCCGCAATCGCCCGTTTTAACCATGATCACGTTCCACTGCTTGTCACGCGTTCATCACAACGGGTCACCCAGGTCACGGCCCGGTACGTGGGCCTTGTTGGAGATCGTGCACTGTGCTGGAATTCCACGCACCGCCGCGGGTTTCAGGCCGGCGCGCAGGGGCGCAACGCAGCGCCGAGCAGCGGCGGGTAGGGGGAAGCACGCCGGTCGCTCAACGACCACCATGAGGCGCGTCCAGCGCCTCACGACGCCGACACCGTTCGGCCCGTGTACACGGGCCGAACGCCTGGTCCAGAGGTTGCGACGCTAGTGCAGGGACGTTTCAAGAGGGATGGCAGCGCTCCGGCGGAACAGGAGCCGCGCGGCGGGACCGACCGCGGTTCCTCGCCCCAGCACGCCCAGAACACCGGGGCTGCCGGCGCCGGCGACCAGGGCGACCGCGCACAGCGCCCGGCGACCCCGACGGGCGACACGGAACCGAGCACGTCGGCGCAGTCGCGCGGTCCGGTCGACACGGGTTCGCGAATAGCGCTCCGTAACTGGCGCATCAGCACCCGCCTGGTCTCGCTCCTCGCCCTCCCGGTGGTCGCCGCGACCAGCCTGGGCGGTCTGCGGATCAACGAGTCCATGACCGACATGCAGCAGTTGAAGCACATGCAACTGCTGACGAAGATGACCAAGCAGGCGACCACGCTCGCCCAGGCGCTCCAGGTCGAGCGCGACCAGTCGGCCGGCCCGCTGTCGAACAAGTCCAAGCCGACCGACTACAAGGTCACCGAGCCGCGGACCAGGACCGACCGGGCCAAGGACGCCTTCCTCGACGGGACCGACTCGATCGGCGACTCCGAGGGCGACGAGGCGCTGGAGAGCATCCACGCGAGCATCTCGCAGATCGCCTCCCAGCTCAACACCATCCGCACGATCCGCAAGACGGCGTACGAAGAGGGCGCGCCCAGCCTCAACACGATCGACCAGTACAGCCAGTTGATCACCTCGCTGCTGAGCCTCTCGCAGGACATGGCGCAGGCCACCAGCAACCCGGACATGATCAAGCGGACGCGGGCCCTGGCGGCGTTCTCCTCCGCCAAGGAGTACGCCTCGGTCCAGCGCGCGATCATCGCCGCGGCGCTGCCGGGCGGACCGGTCAAGGAGCCGCACCTCAACCCGAACGACCGGCAGTTCGGCTCCAACGCGCTCGCCAAGGAGTCGCGGGCCCTGACGTCCTTCAAGGCGATCTACGGGACGACCGGCGAGAGCGCCGAAGAGCTCATGACGTCCCTGGACAACGGGAACCCGGAGATCAACGCCGGGAACATGTACGCCAAGCGCATCCTGGACACCACGAACGGGATCGAGGGCAAGCAGGTCCGCTCGTACCTCGACTGGTACGACCAGAGCACCATCAAGATCAAGGCCATGGAGACGATCGAGGCCACCCTCCTCAGCGACATGGAGGCCAAGGCCCGCGAGCTGCGGCAGGCCTCCCAGCGCGAGGCGATCGTCAACGGCGCGGTCATCCTCCTCGTGCTCGGCGTCTCGCTGGTCGGCGCGTTCGTGGTGGCCCGCTCCATGATCCGTTCGCTGCGCCGCCTCCAGGACACCGCGACGCGGGTCGCCCAGGAGCGCCTGCCCGAGCTGGTCAAGCAGCTCTCGGAGACCGACCCGCAGGACGTCGACACCTCCGTCGAGTCCGTCGGCGTGCACTCGCGCGACGAGATCGGCCAGGTGGCCGCGGCCTTCGACGACGTGCACCGCGAGGCGGTCCGCCTCGCCGCGGAGCAGGCCCTGCTGCGGGGCAACGTCAACGCGATGTTCACCAACCTCTCGCGCCGCTCCCAGGGCCTCATCCAGCGCCAGCTCTCGCTCATCTCGGAGCTGGAGTCCCGCGAGGCCGACCCGGACCAGCTCTCCTCGCTGTTCAAGCTCGACCACCTCGCGACCCGTATGCGCCGGAACGGCGAGAACCTCCTCGTCCTCGCGGGCGAGGAGCCGGGCCGCCGGTGGACCCGCCCGGTGCCGCTGGTCGACGTGTTGCGCGCCGCCGCCTCCGAGGTGGAGCAGTACGAGCGCATCGAGCTGTCCGCGGTGCCCGCCACCGAGGTCGCCGGCCGGGTCGTCAACGACCTCGTGCACCTGCTCGCCGAGCTGCTGGAGAACGCCACCTCGTTCTCCTCGCCGCAGACGAAGGTCAAGGTCACCGGTCACGCGCTGCCCGACGGGCGGGTGCTCGTCGAGATCCACGACACCGGCATCGGCCTCTCCCCCGAAGACCTGGCCGCGATCAACGAGCGGCTGGCGCAGCCGCCGACGGTGGACGTCTCGGTCTCCCGCCGCATGGGCCTGTTCGTGGTCGGCCGGCTGTCGCTGCGCCACGGCATCCGCATCCAGCTCCGGCCCTCCGACTCCGGCGGTACGACGGCGCTCGTCATGCTGCCGGTCGACGTGGCGCACGGCGGCAAGCAGCCGCCGTCCAAGCAGGGCCCCGGCCAGCAGTCCGGCGCTCCGGGCGGCCCGCTCGGCAACGGCGCGGGCGGCGGTCAGCGTCCGGGCCCCGGCGGCGCGCCGGGCGGACAGCGCGGGCAGGTCGGCGCGGGTGCGGGTCCGCGGGCGGCTCTGCCCTCCCGCGACAACGGGCCCGGCCGGCCGCAGGGTGCGCAGGGCGGCGGGCAGCCGGACGACGGCGGCCGCGGCCAGGACGTCCCCCCGGTCCGGGGCCAGGACTTCCCGACGCAGGACTTCCCCGTCCAGGGCCGGGGCCAGGCGCCCCAGCGCCAGGGCGGCGGCCTCTCCGGCGCCTTCGGCAACAGCGCGCGGCTCGCCGCCCGCGGCTCCCAGGGCGAGGCCCAGGGGCGCAACGACGGGCAGCCGAACCTGTTCGGCCACGGCGGTCCCCTCTCCCCCGCCCAGAACGGCCGTACGGACCCGTTCGCCCCGCAGAACCCGCAGACCCCGCAGGGCCCCCCGTCCGGCCGGCAGGCCCCCGGCGCGCCGCAGGCGCAGCCCGGCCAGCAGCCCCGGCAGGAGCAGGGCGGCTTCCCGGACCAGGGCGGCTTCCAGCAGCCCGGCGGCCCCGGCCGCCAACTGCCGCCGCCCGGCGGGCCGCGCGCGGAGCTGCCCGGAGGCGCTCCGCAGCAGCAGCGCCCGCAGACGGCCGACTGGGGCGTGGACGCGCCCCGCGGCCACGAGGAGCACGAGGCCACCGGGCAGTTCCCCCGCCCGGCCGGTCTCGGCCAGGACCCGGCGTTCGACGCACTGCCGAACCGGCAGCCGCGACCGGACGACCTCCAGGGCCCCGGCGCGACCGCCGAGTTCGCCCGTCCCGACTTCTCGGCGCCGCAGGACCGGGCGTACGGGCAGCAGGCTGCCCAGGGCCAGGACCCGGCGAGCACCACGCAGTTCGCGCGCCCCGACTTCGGCGTCCCGCTCCAGCAGGGCCAGGAGCACCACCACCAGGGCCAGCAGCCGCCCGCGCCGCTCCAGCACGGCCTGGACGGCGACGGCTTCGGCGCGCCGCGTCCCACCGCCTCGCCGGCGGGCGAGGCTCCGCACCGGCCCGCGCTGCCGTTCCAGCCGCAGCAGCCGGAGGCGCTGCCGCCGGCCGGCCCCGGAGACGGTCGTACGCCGCTGTACGACACCCTGGAGACGAACTGGTTCCACGGTCCGGGCCAGGGCGGTCAGCAGTCCGCCGAGCCGCAGGCGCCCGACGCCTCCGACGCGCCGGTCCCGTCGCTGCCCCAGCGCGGTGCGGCCGACGCTCCGGCCGTCGGCTCCTGGCGCGCCTCGCCCAACGACGAACTCGTACGCCAGGCCGAGCGGGTCAAGAAGCCGGCGGCGGGCGGGGTCACCACCTCCGGGCTGCCCCGCCGCGTTCCCCGTGCCAATTTGGTGCCGGGGACCGCTCAGCAGCAGAATCACCAGTCCGGACCTCAGGTTTCGCGCGCGCCCGATGACGTGCGCGGTCGTCTGACCAATCTCCGCCGGGGCATCCAGCAGGGTCGGCAGGCCAACAACGGCCCGTCGACCGGCAGCATCCATCTCGGCCCCACTCACCAGCAGGAGCGTTAGTTGAGCCCCATGAGTCAGGCCGCGCAGAATCTGAACTGGCTGATCACCAACTTCGTGGACAACACCCCCGGTGTGTCCCACACGGTGGTGGTCTCGGCCGATGGCCTGCTGCTGGCGATGTCCGAAGGATTCCCGCGCGACCGAGCCGACCAGCTCGCCGCGGTCGCCTCCGGGTTGACATCGCTGACCGCGGGCGCGTCCCGGATCTTCGAGGGCGGCGCCGTGAGTCAGACCGTCGTGGAGATGGAGCGGGGATTCCTCTTCCTCATGTCCATCTCCGACGGTTCGTCGCTGGCCGTTCTGGCCCACCCGGACGCCGACATCGGTCTGGTCGGGTACGAGATGGCCCTCCTGGTCGACCGTGCGGGCACCGTCCTCACGCCCGACCTCCGCGCCGAGCTCCAAGGCAGTCTGCTCCACTAGGCGGCCATCCAGCGGAAGCACGACACGATCCCCCCAGGTACTGCCCACAACCCTCACCCGTCAGGCCGCCACGCTCCCCTCACCGGCCCTTTCAGACGGCACGCCGAGAACCTGCTGTCACGCCCGGAGGACTCATGACCCCGCCACCCGCCTCACCCGATCCGTACGGCGCTCTGCACCACGCGTCGTACGACGGGGAAGGCGACCAGCCGCTGGTCCGCCCGTACGCCATGACCGGCGGCCGGACCCGGCCGCGTTACCAGCTCGCCATCGAGGCGCTGGTCAGCACCACGGCCGACCCGGCGCACCTGGGGACCCTGCTCCCCGAGCACCAGCGGATCTGCCACCTCTGCCGTGAGGTCAAGTCGGTCGCGGAGGTGTCGGCGCTGCTGTCGATGCCGCTCGGCGTCGCCCGCATCCTGGTGGCGGACCTGGCGGAAGCCGGCATGGTGGCCATCCACCAGCCGGGCAACGGAGAGACCGGCGGCACGCCGGATGTGACACTGCTCGAAAGGGTGCTCAGTGGACTTCGCAAGCTCTAGCGGCGGAGCAGCCCGCTCCACTACCTCGGCGAAGATCGTGGTGGCAGGGGGCTTCGGCGTGGGTAAGACCACGTTCGTCGGTGCCGTCTCGGAGATCAATCCGCTGCGCACCGAAGCCGTGATGACGTCCGCGTCGGCCGGCATCGACGACCTGACCCACACCGGGGACAAGACCACCACCACCGTGGCCATGGACTTCGGACGCATCACCCTCGACCAGGACCTGATCCTGTACCTCTTCGGCACCCCCGGACAGGACCGCTTCTGGTT